>DASTZB010000489.1:0-13515 GCA_035764525.1 Chitinophagaceae bacterium
CACCGGCGGGAGTTGGGCTGGGGCAAAAACCAGAACCTGTTTATATAAAACCTGGTGATGTGATCGAGTTGGGTATTCATGGTTTGGGCAGCAGCCGGCAGAAAGCAATAGCGTACAAAGGATAAACCTTAAACTAATGAAAAGATACTGTCTCGCTTTAGATTTAAAGGAGGATACAAAATTAATTGCCGAGTATGAAAATCATCACAAAAAAGTTTGGCCGGAAATAATTGAGAGTATTAAAGACGCTGGCATAGAAGTCCTGGATATTTATCGCACAGGCAATAGAATGTTTATGATCATTGAAGCAGATGATGATTTTAGTTTTGAAAAGAAAGCAGCAATGGATACAAAAAACCCTAAAGTGCAGGAGTGGGAAGAACTGATGTGGAAATTTCAACAATCATTGCCGTGGGCAAGAACTGGTGAGAAATGGATATTGATGGATAAAATATTTAGTTTACCTGAGGAGTCAGTAGCCAGGATTCAGAATTCAGAAGATTGACACATTATTTATGGAACCAGCTAAAAATTTTACCGATTTGATTGTATGGCAAAAAGCGCATAAACTTGTTTTAGGCGTTTATGTTTATACCGCTAAGTTTCCCAAAGAGGAAATGGATGCACTGACTTCACAATTTAGACGGGCTGCTGTTTCTATTGCTGCAAACGTTGCGGAGGGATTTAAGAAAAAGTCAAACAAGGATAAAATAAAATTCTATAATATTTCTCAGGGGTCTCTTGAAGAGTGTCGTTATTACCTGATTCTTTCAAATGATTTGAAATACGGGGACAACAAGATGTTAGCGGATCTTATAACAGAAATTAGTAAAATACTTGATGCCTATATTTCTGCGATTGAAAGTAAACCGAATGATTAAATACTGACTCCTGAGTTCTGAATTCTGACTACTATGATCATTGATACTCATGTTCATTTTTGGAAGTATGACAAAAAAAGGGACGCCTGGATCACCGATGATATGAAGATCTTGAAGCAAGATCAATTACCAGCACATTTATTACCAACACTTAAAAGAAACGGTGTTGATGGTTGTGTAGCAGTACAGGCGGGACAAAGTGAATATGAAACACATTTTTTGGTTGAACTCTCTAAATCACACCAGGAAATAAAGGGGGTGGTTGGGTGGGTCGATTTTCTGAATAAGAATCTTGAAGAACGACTCCAATTCTTTTCACAATATAATATCATTAAAGGCTGGCGTCATGTCGTTCAATCTGAGCCGGATGATTTTTTATTAAGAGAGGATTTTCAAAACGGCATCAGGGCGTTGGCTTCCTATAATTGTACGTACGATATTCTTATTTATCATTATCAATTGAAAGCGGCTTTAGAATTCGTACCAAAATTCTCCAAACAAAAATTTGTAATTGATCATTGTGCAAAACCGGATATCGGGAAAAAGAATATTGATGAATGGAAGGTATTAATGAAAGAAATGGCACAGCATCCAAATGTCTATTGCAAACTTTCAGGATTGTTTACGGAAACAAAGTGGAAGCAGTGGAGTCCCGGTGATTTTTATCCATACCTTGATGTTGTATTTGAGGCGTTTGGAGCAAATCGTTTGATGTTTGGAAGTGATTGGCCGGTTATGTTGCTTTCAGGAATTTATGTGCAATGGAAAAGCTTACTAGAGAAATACATGGAAAATTTTGTTGAAGAGGATAGATTAAAAGTATTTGGTGAAAACGCAATTGAATTTTATAATTTATAAATATGAATTTAGAATTAAAAAGTAAGATCATTATTGTTACGGGCGGAGCAAAAGGTATTGGCGCAGGCATTACAAAGGCATTAGCTGCGGAAGGTGCCGTACCGGTTGTGGTTGGTCGCGATGCAAATGATAATGATAAGATCATTAAAGAAGTTGGAGCTGGTATTGGCATAACTGCTGAACTTACTCATCCGGAAGCATGCGAAAATGCGGTTAAAGCAACTATAGAAAAATTCGGAAAAGTTGATGGATTGGTGAATAACGCCGGTGTCAATGATGGCATAGGATTGGAAAAAGGGAATTATGAATCCTTTATCGCATCGCTGCATAAAAATCTTGTGCATTATTATTTGATGGCTCATCATGCACTACCTGAATTAATAAAAAGCAAGGGATCAATTGTGAACATCGGGAGTAAGGTGGCAGAAACAGGACAGGGCAATACTTCTGCTTATGCAGCTTCAAATGGGGGACGTAATGCATTGACAAGAGAATGGGCGGTTGAACTTCTGAAATACGGTATAAGAGTAAATGCAGTGATCGTTGCTGAATGTTATACACCTCTTTATGAAAAATGGATAAAGACCTTGCCAAACCCTGAAGAGAAATTAAAATCTATCACCGATAAAATTCCGTTGGGCAAAAGGATGACAACAGCTGAAGAAATTGCGAATATGGTTGTGTTTCTTCTTTCTGAAAGATCAAGTCATACAACAGGACAATTGATCTATGTTGATGGCGGATACACACATCTTGACAGGTCCTTATAATAATTCTATAAACTATCATGAAGAAGTTATTCATACTAGTTTCTTTTTTCTTTTCAATTAATTTAATTAAGGCACAACAAATTGAAAACATAATCATTATTACAACGGATGGCTTTCGCTGGCAGGAAGTGTTTAAAGGAATGGATTCAGCAATTGCTAACAATTCAAAATTTAACCAGGGCGACAGCAATTATATTTTTGAAAAATACTGGGACAATAGTGAAAATGAAAGAAGAAAAAAATTGATGCCTTTTTTTTGGAATACTATTTCGAATCACGGACAGATCTATGGGAACAGAAAATTTGAAAATAAAGTCAACAACGCAAATCCTCATTGGTTCAGCTACCCCGGTTATAGCGAGATCATGACCGGCTTTGCCGATTCAACGATCGATTCAAATGAATTCCCGCCAAATCCACATGTTACAGTTTTGGAATTTTTAAATCAACAGCCGAAGTTTAAAAATAAAGTTGCGGCTTTTGGTGCATGGGATGCATTTGACAGGATATTGAATCAGCAACGAAGTGGCATTCCTGTTTTTTCTGCTTTTGATACCATCGGCGGAAAAAAACCAACGCCAAATGAAAAATTAATTAATGCAATGATGCAGGATTCGTACCGACCATTTGGTAATGCGGAATGCTTGGATGTTTTTACGCATTATGCAGCGCTTGAATATTTAAAAACAAAAAAGCCAAAAGTTCTTTATATCTCTTATGGTGAAACCGATGAATGGGCCCATCATGGTTATTATCGTTCCTATCTGGATGCCGCACATTTGGTAGATAAATGGATCAAGGAAATATGGACTTATGTACAAAGCGATCCGCAGTATAAAAATAAAACGGTCATCTTTATTACAACCGATCATGGCCGAGGTGATGTGAATAAAGGAGAATGGACAAGTCATGGAAGCGATATTGCTGATGCATATCAAATTTGGTTTGCTGCGATGAGTCCTAATATTTCTCCATCAGGCGAGCAAAAAAATAATGTTCAATTATTCCAGGATCAGTTTGCACAGACAATTGCCAAACTTTTAGGAATTACATATAAAGCAACACATCCTATTTCCCCGGAGATAAAATCTGTACTTAAGAAATGAGAAAATTATTTTTTTACTTTTTACTTTTTAATTCTTCTATTTTTTTACATGCACAAACAAGCAAGCTACCCTTGCCATCAAAATCGCAGCTTGCATGGCATGAAATGGAATTTTATCTTTTTGTACATTTTGGCCCCAATACATTTACTGACAAAGAATGGGGGCATGGTGATGAACCTGAAGATGTTTTTAATCCAACGCAACTTGATTGCAGGCAATGGGCAAGAACCGCAAAAGCTGCCGGGGCGAAGGGAATTATTATTACAGCAAAACATCACGATGGTTTTTGCTTATGGCCGAGTAAGTATTCAACGCATACTGTTCGTGAAAGCAAATGGAAGAATGGGAAAGGTGATGTATTGAAAGAATTATCACAGGCGTGTAAAGAATATGGTTTAAAATTCGGTGTATATATTTCTCCATGGGATCGTAATCATCCCAAATATGGAACTCCACAATACAATGATGTGTTTGTAAAGATGATGAAGGAAATTTTTACAGATTATGGTCCTATTTGGGAATTGTGGTTGGATGGTGCCAATGGCGAAGGCCCGAATGGAAAGAAGCAAGTATATGATTGGGATCGGTTTAAGAAAACAGTAAAAACACTTTCACCAAATACAGTTGTGTTCAGCGATATTGGCCCGCATATAAGATGGGTTGGAAATGAAAAAGGCATTGCAGGAAAAACAAATTGGAACTATCTGGATACGGTAGGATTTACTCCCGGTCTTGGAGCGCCGTCAACAGATATTCTGAATTCAGGAAATATGTTTGGCAAATCATGGATACCGGCTGAATGTGATGTGAGTATTCGCCCGGGATGGTTTTGGCATGCCAATGAAAATGATAAAGTAAAAACGCCGGAACAATTATTTGATCTGTACTTAAAATCTGTTGGTCGCGGGGCAAATCTTTTATTAAATGTACCTCCTGACAGGCGGGGAAGGATCAACGAGAACGATTCCACAGCGTTAATCGGTTTTAAAAAAATTATTGAACAAAACCTTGGTAACAACTTGGCAAAAGATAAAGCTGCAAAAGTTTTTTTTGATAAACCGGACAGTATTGTTTTTAATGCAAATCAAAAAACTGCCGAAATAAAAAATTATAGAGAAAATTCCTGCAATATAATTTTTGATCAGCCAAAATTGGTGAATACAATAGTATTAAAGGAGGATCTGAAATTTGGTCAACGAGTCAAAAGCTTTGTCGTGCAGGTACTTGATGAGAATAATAAGAGTTATACTATAGAAGGAACTACGATCGGCTTTCAGCGGATTTTGACATTTCCCGGGGTAAAAACATCTTTTATAGCTATAAGGTTTCTTGATTCTTTTGAAAACCCAATGATAAAAAGGGTTGATGTTTTTCTTATTGATGAAAAGCTGCTAGAGAAATAGCGCTATTTGCTTTTAATAATGTAGCAACCGTACAGATGGTGAAACACGAAATAGGTCAGGTTTAAATGAACTTTATTCGATGATTATGGAACCATAACTCTCTTTTGCATAGATTGATTTTAACGTTAATTTGCCCTGAGATTTTCTATCTACCACCTTCATAAATCTTCTTAACTTTAAGTATCATAAATGCTGTTATAAACGATGCTTCATATAAAAAGGTTTCTTGTCATTTTTACTTTGATAATTGTTGGCGGCCTGGCGTGGTATTTTTCAAGCAGTTCGGAAAAGATCGATTACAACACACAGGTAAAGCCCATCTTCAATAAAAAATGTATTACATGCCATGGTGGTGTAAAAGCAAAATCCAATTTTAGTTTATTGTTCAGGGAGGACGCATTGAAACCAGCGAAGTCAGGCAAATACCCGATTGTTCCTGGCTATCCTGGAAAAAGTGAAATGATCCGTCGCATAACGGAAAAAAATGAGGATGAAAGAATGCCATATAAACATGACCCTCTTACAAAAGAAGAAATTTCAATTTTAAAAAAATGGATAAAACAGGGTGCAGAATGGGGCGAACACTGGGCTTATGTACCCGTAAAAAAACAGGAATTGCCGGCTATAAAAAATGAATGGATAAGAAATGAGATCGATCAATTTATTTATCAAAAATTAGAAGAAGAAAAATTAAAACCATCGGCAGAAGCAGATAAACAAACATTGTTGAGACGGGTAAGTCTTGATCTTATTGGGATGCCTGCAGAAAAAGAAATTGCAAAGAAATACTTCAATGATAACAGTGAAAAGGCTTATGAAAACCTGGTTGATAATCTGCTGGCATCACAACGCTATGGAGAAAAGTGGACTTCAATGTGGCTTGATCTTGCCCGGTATGCAGATACGAAGGGATTTGAAAAAGATCCGGGAAGAAATATCTGGGAATATCGTGATTGGCTGATCCGTGCATTTAATGAAGATAAGCCCTATGATAAATTTTTAATAGAACAATTGGCTGGTGATCTTTTGCCTGATCCAACTGATGCACAGTATATTGCTACAGGATTTCATCGCAATACAGTTACCAATGACGAAGGCGGAACAGATAATGAAGAATACAGAACAGCAGCCGTGCTGGATAGGGTGAATACAACATGGACAGGATTAATGAGTACAACATTTGGTTGCGTACAATGTCATAGTCATCCTTATGACCCTATTCGCCATGATGAATATTATAAGTTCGTAGCCTTTTTTAATAATAGTCGTGATGTTGATTCCGAAGAAGATTATCCATTGCTTCGTCACTATGAAAAAGATGACAGCATTGAAGCATTGCGAATCAAAGAATGGTTAAAACAAAACGCAACAAATGCTGAAGCAAAAAGATATTATGCGCTCCTGAAAACATGGGAGCCATCTATTACTTCTTTTGAACGAACAGATAAATATGATAACTGTGAACTAAGAGATACAAAATGGCTGGTAATTAGAAAACGGTCAACTTTCAGAATGAAAGACATTGATCTTTCCGATAAAACTTATTTTTTATTCCGGTACAAAGGTTATCCTAAAGATGGTATTTGGACAATTCATCTTGATAGCCTGAATGGTCCTGTATGGACAACGATCAATGTGCCGGAATCAAAAGGTCAACCTAAGATCGCTGGCTATGATGTTAGTTCTGTAGCTGGTAAACATGATCTGTATTTTTCCTATTTCAGTAAAAAATTAGAGAAAGAAGACTTTACCTCATTGATACTTGATTGGTTTTATTTTGGACAGCCTTTTCCTGGGAAAGGAAATCCGGGATATGACAGTACTTACAGCAGTTTCATGAGATTGTTGAATAAGCCGGTAAAGACAACACCAGTAATGTTTGAGAACTCGACTGACCTTACAAGAGAATCAAATGTTTTTGAAAGAGGTAATTGGCTGGTGAAAGGAGACAAAGTAGAACCAGATGTTCCGAAATTATTTTCACCTATTCAAAATAATGGGCGAAAGAACAGGATGGATCTTGCATTATGGTTAACTGATAAAAAACATCCTTTGACCGCAAGAACGATAGTGAACCGTTTATGGGAACAAATTTTTGGAAATGGAATCGTGGAAACGCTCGAAGATTTTGGATCACAGGGAATGACTCCAACACATAAAGAACTGCTTGACGGGATGGCATGGCAGTTTATGAATGATTATAAGTGGAGCATAAAAAGAATTTTAAAAGAAATGGTAATGTCGGCAACTTACAGGCAGCAGTCAGGTGTAAGCGATGAATTACTTCAAAAGGACCCATATAATAAATATTATGCAAGAGGGCCGAGAGTAAGATTATCAGCTGAACAGGTTCGTGACCAGGCTTTATGTGTCAGTGGTTTGCTAAGCAATAAAATGTATGGTCCGGGTGTAATGCCTTTTCAACCGGAAGGAATATGGAACTCCCCTTATAGTCCGGCACAATGGAGACAAAGCAAAGGGGAGGATCAATACCGCCGTGGCGTATACATTTACTGGAAGCGAACAGCTGCTTATCCTTCAATGACAACTTTTGATGGTACATCAAGAGAAGTATGCACCGCAAGAAGAATAAGGACAAATACGCCGTTACAAGCATTGGTTACTTTAAATGATTCTGCTTATATTGAAATGGCAAGATATTTTGCTTATCGTTTACAAAAAGAGGCTCGTGCAAATGTTGATGCTCAAATAAGAAAAGGATATGAATTAGCAACGGGCCATTCAATAGATAGCAAAGATTTAGCAATATTATCCGGCTTGTATAAAAATGCGTTGAAAAAATTTAATGCTGATAAAGAAAAAGCATGTGAAATGATCGGTGTGGATGATGAACATAACAACCCGGAAACAGCGGCGATGGTAGTGGTGTGTAATGCGATATTGAATTTGGATGAAGTGGTGACGAAATTGTAAATAACCCCCTGTCCTCCTAAAGGGGAGACTTTGGTTGAAGATTCTTTGATTTATTGATAATTTCTTTATCCCGTAGGGATAAAATATCGGTAGCCCCGGGTTTAAACCCAGGGATGAAAAGAAATTTTTTTGAATAGAACCACGTAGGGGTTTAATAAAAGATGAATAGAATTATTGAAGTGCAAGAGTGCGACGCAAGGGACGATGAGTAGAATTGTGAAAGCTGACAACATAAATAAAAATGACCCAACAAGAATTACATAACAAAAGGTTATTTGAAGAAGCAAGAAAAGAAGTGCTTCGTCAACATACCCGCCGTCATTTTTTAAAAGAAAGTGCGATGGGATTAGGCGCATTGGCATTGGGTTCAATATTGAATAGTTGCGGAAGAAATTCTTCGCAGCAAGCATCGAATATTTTATTTGACCCGGTGAATCCATTAGCACCGCGACCACCCATGTTTCCGGGAAAAGCAAAGTCGGTTATATATCTGCATATGGCAGGTGCACCGTCGCAATTAGAGCTGTTCGATTACAAACCTGACCTCGTAAAACTCGATGGACAGGATTGCCCACAAAGCTTGATAGATGGAAAAAGGTTTGCATTCATCCGCGGTAAGGCAACACTGCTAGGACCACAGGCAACATTTGCTCAACATGGTGAAAGCGGTTTATGGGTCAGCAGCTATCTTCCGCATTTTTCAACTATTGTTGATGATGTGGCAATAATAAAATCAGTAACCACCGATCAGTTTAATCATGCACCGGCACAACTGTTCATGCATACAGGTTCGCCACGATTGGGTCGGCCGAGTATGGGTGCATGGGTTACTTATGGTTTAGGAACCGAGAATCAAAATTTACCCGGATATGTTGTATTGACATCTGGCGGTAATGATCCCGATGCTGGCAAGAGTGCATGGGGAAGTGGATTTTTACCGAGTGTATACCAGGGTGTGCAATGCAGGAGCGAAGGTGACCCTGTTCTATTTATTAATGATCCTAAAGGAATGGATCGTGACCTGCGCCGTGCTTCTATTGATGCGATCAATAAGATCAATCAGCATCAGCATGAACAATATAAAGACCCCGAAACATTATCACGTATTTCGCAATACGAGATGGCCTATAAAATGCAGATCGCTGCGCCGGAGGTGATGAACATAAATGATGAGCCGCAATATATACATGATATGTATGGTACAAAACCTGGCGACGTTTCTTTTGCGAATAATGCATTGCTTGCACGCCGGTTGGTTGAGAAAGGTGTTCGCTTTGTACAGTTATTTGATTGGGGTTGGGATAGTCATGGTACAGATCCACAAACAGCAGTAGATATTGGTATGGTAAATAAATGCCGTAAAGTAGATAAAGCAATGACTGCACTGATCCTTGATCTTAAACAAAGAGGTTTGCTGGATGAAACATTGGTGATATGGGGCGGCGAGTTTGGCAGAACACCAATGCAGGAAAACCGTGAAGGAAAAACTGCACCTTTCAAGGGAAGAGATCACCATACCGATGCATTCTGTATGTGGATGGCAGGCGGTGGCATAAGAGGCGGCACTACTTATGGCGAAACGGATGAGATCGGTTATACAGTTATGGAGGGAAAATTAGAAGCCTTCGATATACAAGCTACGATCTTAAACCAATTAGGATTTGATCATGAAAAATTCACTTATGAATTCCAGGGAAGGCCGTTTAGATTGACGGATGTGAAAGGGAAAGTGATCCAGGAAATATTGTTGTAGAATTTTTTTGTTATCAGCTTTAGTGCTACTATCAACTTTTGTTGCGACGCTCCGTTCAGGTTTCTGTTCGCTCTTGAACAAATGTGTCGCATTCATTTAATATGAAATCAAACAGAAGAAAATTTTTACAAACATCAACATCAGCAACAGCAGCATTGATGTTGTCTTCTCTCGATAAAATTTCATCAGTAACTCAACCGTCCTTCATCATGAATAAGAATTATGAACTAAAGATAATGGCTACCAATTGGGGCTTTGATGGCAGCACCGATGCTTTTTGTGCAAAGGCCAAAAAAGAAGGTTATGATGGGATCGAGATCTGGTGGCCCGCTGATAATAAAAAGGATGAATTATTTGCGGCTTTGAAAACTCATGGGTTGGAAGTTGGCTTTCTCTGTGGCGGCTGGCAAAATGATCCGAAAGAACATTTGGAATATTATAAAAAAATGGTAGATGCTGCCGCAAAACAAAATATTCAGCGACCTCTTTATATCAATAATCATTCAGGCCGCGATCATTTTAGTTTTGACGACAATAAAAAATTCATTGAACACACTCTTGCTCTTGCCAAAGAAACCGGCATTACGATTTGCCATGAAACACACCGTTCTAGAATTCTATATGCGGCACCAGTTGCAAGACAGTTCATGGAAAAATATCAAGACCTGAAAATTACTTTTGATGTATCACATTGGTGCAATGTGCATGAGAGCTTACTGGCTGATCAACCGGAAACATTAAACATGACATTGGAAAGGGTTGAACACATACATGCAAGGATCGGTCATCCAGAAGGTCCCCAGGTAAATGATCCAAGAGCCCCGGAATGGGAAAACGCTCTGAAAGCGCACCTTGCATGGTGGGATAAAGTTGTAGAAAGAAAAAAGAAAAATGGGGAACGAATGACTTTCTTAACGGAGTTTGGTCCGCCTGATTATATGCCAACAATGGCTTATACCAGGCAACCGTTGGCCAACCAATGGGAGATCAATGTGTATATGATGAATTTGCTTCGTAAACGATATACCTGATTATAATTATTGATTAATGATCATTCTTTCCTTGTTACTCAACATCACTGATTTTATTAGCCACTTACATCCTGCATTGGTGCATTTGCCGATCGGTATTTTATTACTCGCGGGTTTATTTCAATTGCTTGCACTCAAGCCAAAATATGCTTCATTACATTCAGCTACAAGCATTGCGTTGTTTTGGGGAATGATCAGCGCAATTCTTTCGTGCATCAGCGGTTATTTGCTTTCACAAAGCGGCGATTATGATGAAGAATTAGTAGAGACGCATAAATGGTTTGCGATCGCAACAGCATCTATTTCTCTTATCGCATATTTTTTTAATCGATGGGAAAACGAATTTGCCAAATGGGTTATTCTTTTAATGATACCCTTGATAATTGTGACAGGCCATCTCGGTGGGTCACTTACTCATGGTACAGATTATCTTACTAAAGGTTTTTCAAAAGCAGATAGTGTAGCTGAAAAGGAAATTAAACCAATTGGAGATGTGCAAGAAGCAAATGTGTATGCGGAAATTATTCTGCCGATATTTGAAAATAAATGCTATGGCTGTCATAACAAAAGCAAAAAGAAAGGAAAGCTCAGGCTGGATGAACCTGCACTTATATTAAAAGGAGGAAAAGATGGCGCAGTAATTAAGCCTGGTAATGCCGATGAAAGTGACATGATGAAAAGATTGTTATTACCCCGTAATGATGAAGATCACATGCCGCCAAAAGAAAAACCGCAATTAAAAGATAACGAGATAGCATTAATACACTGGTGGATCGCAACCGGTGCAACCTTTGATAAGAAAACAAAACAGCTTGAGCAGCCAGACAAAATAAAACCTGTGTTACTGGCATTGCAAAAAGAAGAGAAAAAAATTCTACCCGATCTGCCGCAAACACCAGTTGAGCAAGCTGATGAAAAAGCAATTCAAAAATTAAAAGAGCGGGGCATAATTGTTTTTCCCGTAGCCCGGAATAGCAATTATCTGAAAGCAAATTTTGTTACCGTTGATTCGATAACCAATAAAGATATTGTTTTGCTATCGCCAATAAAAAAGCAATTAGTATGGTTAAACCTTGGCTATAAAAAGATTCCCGACAGTTTGTTGATACCAATAGCGCAGCTGACAAACCTTACCCGTTTACAATTGGATAATACTCCGATTACGGATAAAGGACTTGTCTCACTGCAATCGTTGATCAACCTGCAATACCTGAATCTTGTTGGAACAAAAGTGACGTCACAGGGAGTAATTCAATTAAAAAATCTTCCAAAGCTCCAGGCAATCTATCTTTATAAAACTTTTATCAGTTCTTTAGATTGGCCTATGCTGAAAAATAATTTTCCCAAAGTAACTTTAGATACGGGTGGTTATAGGGTTCCTTTTCTCGAAACCGACACAATGATCGTAAAGCCTCCAGAAAAGAAAAATTAATAATTAACAATTAATAATTAATAATTGATAAGACTGTTCCCTTTATTGTTATTTTTTTCAATAAACATTTTTGCACAACCGAAACCTCAGCACAATCTTGTTTTTGATACACTGGCTAAAAGATGGGATGAAGGAATTCCTTTAGGTAACGGCTGGCTTGGCGCATTGATCTGGCAAAAGGATAATAAATTAAGAATGTCATTAGACAGGGTTGATCTTTGGGATGATCGTCCTATGCCGGAGATCGATAAACTGAAATTTAAATGGGTAGTAGAAAAGGTAAGATTGAATCAATATGATTCAGTGCAAAAAATAGGAGATGAGCCTTATCAAAAATACCCCGCACCAACAAAGATTCCCGGTGCAGCATTAGAATTTGATCTTGATAAGATCGGTAAAATAAAGAAAGTATCATTGGATATTTCAAATGGATTAAGCATTGTGGAATTTGAAAATGGAGTTAAGTTCAATAATTATATTCATGCTACCCGGCAGGTTGGATATTTTGGCTTTGAAAACATAAATGAAGATCTCATCCCTGAATTGATCATTCCCGATTATAATACCGGGAATAGCGGAAAAAAAGGGAGCAGTGTTTCCGGCCAAAGCCTGGATCGGCTTGGCTATGAAAAAGGAACATTAAAAAACGGGATCGATTATATTCTTTATCATCAGCCAACGTGGAAAAATAATTATTATGAAGTCCTGGTTAAATGGTACAGATTCTCGGGAAAACGGATTATTGGTGAGTGGACAATTACTAATAATCAACCCGCATCACTTCCCGCATTGAATGTATTAGTTAAAGAACCTACTGGGTGGCCATCGCATATTGATTGGTGGAATGATTACTGGAAAAGATCATCGGTTTCAATTCCTGATTCAATTTTAGAGCGACAATACTATCTGGACATGTATAAATTCGGTTGCGTGGCAAGAAGTAACACACCACCCATTTCTTTACAAGCAATATGGACTGCAGACGATGGGAAATTACCTCCATGGAAAGGAGACCTTCATCATGATCTGAATACTGAATTGAGTTATTGGCCCGGCTACTCTGGCAATCATCTTGACCTTACCGAAGGATTTACAAATTGGTTATGGAAGATAAAAGAGGAGAATGAAAAATGGACAAAACAATATTTTGAAATTGAGGGATTAAATGTACCGGGTGTTACAACCATCAGTGGTAAACCGATGGGTGGATGGATTCAATATTCCATGAGCCCGACAACTTCAGCCTGGTTAGCGCAACATTTTTACTGGCAATGGAAATATAGTATGGATAAAACTTTTTTGAAAACAAAAGCATATCCATATTTCAGTGAAGTGGCAGAATTTATT
>DASTZB010000490.1:0-9860 GCA_035764525.1 Chitinophagaceae bacterium
CAGTAAGTGTGGCATCCTGCGCATTTATAATTAACCCGGCAAACAATAGCAATAGTATAGAAAGACATTTTCTATATACCGGTATGCTGAATGTTTGAAAAGTCATTGTTTGTTGTTTTATTCTAAAACCCGATTGCCAATTGCATTGTTACCCTATCCGTATCACCTTCTTTTTCTCCGTGCTGATGCTGATACTCCAATTTCAGTGCTGTCACGTAATTAATGTTGTACCGGATGCCTGCAACAATCGAGGTCGTATTGTTCTTATTATAAAAAATTTCACCTTGTCCAAAGTGTAAATTGTCAAACCTCAGATAAGGAACTATTTTTTCTTTGATCTTAAACCCTGTATAAATGTAGACAGCTGTAGTATGTTGCGATCCGGTTGTATCGGTTTTATTAGTTCCGGTTGTTCCTTCAGCTAACACCTCGAACTTATTTCCGAAATAAGCAACTGAACCAGAAAATAAATTTTGATTTACAGTCCAACCAAGTAACATGCCATCGTGTGTGGTAGCACCTTTTGTAATAACATCATTATACCAGGAAAGTCCGAATCGGAGACCTTCAACAGGTTTTAAATGTACAGCGGCAGTTATTGATTTTCTTTTGTCATTGTCCAGTACCTCAGTGGAGCCGATACCATTACCCACCATCAGATCATAGCCGAATTTCATATCGCCAAGATTATGTCCTTGTACACTGATGCCGGTTGTGTGAAGTGGGATTATATTAGCATCAAATAGAAGTGGGCGGAATATAGTTGGAAAAAGAACGCGGCCATGATGATAAGTATCATTCCAATAATTTATGGGTGTATGATGTTTGCCTAAAAGAATATTGTGATTCCCTGCGATGTTATATTTGATAACAACACGTTCAATACTTACGGAAAATTTTGTGGGCGTGGTATTAGTAAACCTAAACACACTTTCGCCAAGGAAAGAAAAACGGTCGCTTAATTCAGAAGTAATAAACAGATCCTGTTCGCCAAGAGCAAAGGATACTTTACTTTTTTGCAAACCTGCTAAAGCATCAACAAATCCTCTTATTTGAGTGTTTTGTGAGTATAAACCGGAAGAACTACCAATAAACGCCAATAGAATGCAGATAATCGATATTGATTTTAGTCTTGGCATGGATAGGTTCTAAAATTGGTACCTAAATATACTTTATTATAAAATAAATTCAATTTTTTTTGACAGGTTTTAATCGTGCAAACTAAGTTTCAGAATTTGATTTCGGCAAAACTTAATTGATATTTTGTTGGTGAAAATAATAAGTGAATAAGGTGAAAGGAAAAGGAAATGATTAGAAATATCATGGTCTTGCGTAGAATAGTTTGTTTGTCGAGTACAAAATGAAATTATATAGCTAACAGCATTGTCGGCAGACGGGCTTCATAAAGTAGTTTCTGCGTAGGCCTGTTGGGACAATAATACTGTACTTTATTTGCTGAACACAATGGGCAGCAAGAAAACATCGTATCTTACTATATCAATTTTTATCATGATGCGTAGAAAATGCTTGCTCCTCTTTTGCTCTTTTTTTTGTTTACAATTCACATTTGCTCAAAAAAGTAGCTCAAGACCAAATATTATTTACATGATGGCTGATGACCTCGGTTATGCAGATCTGAGTTGTTACGGTAGGAAAGATTATCAAACACCGAATCTTGATAGACTTTGTTCACAAGGAATAAAATTCATGAATGCGTATGCTACTGCGCCGGTATGTACCCCAACAAGAGTCGCATTTTTTACCGGGCGGTACCCGGCACATTTAACTGTTGGTTTATATGAACCTATTGCTGAAGGACACAAAGACAGTCTCGTTGGTTTATCTGTTAAGGATCCTTCGATAGCTCCTCTTCTGAAGAAAGCTGGCTATGAAACCTATCTTGTTGGCAAATGGCATTTGGGATATAAGCCTGAGTTTAGCCCTATTGCTAATGGGTTTGATTATTTTTTTGGGTTTCATGCAGGAGCAACAGATTATATTTCTCATGTTGATCAAAGAGGCAAGCCCGATCTTTATGAGAATGATCAGCCTGTACTAAAAGAAGGATACAGTACAGATATTTTTATGGAAAAGGCGATTGAGATTATAAAGATGCCTCATAAGAAACCATTTTTCCTTGCTCTTACCTTTAATGCTCCGCATTGGCCATGGCAAAAGCCTGGAGATAAACAATATCCTGATACCATGCAATGGACCGCTGGTGGCTCGCCCGCAACTTATGCTGCAATGGTGAAGAGTCTCGATGATGCCATTGGTAAAATTGTGAAGACAATTGATGATCTTAAGCAATCCAATAATACGATCATCATTTTTACAAGTGATAATGGTGGTGAACGTTATTCTGATAATGGTATTTACCAGGGAAGAAAAATGTCACTTTGGGAAGGAGGTATCCGTGAACCTGCATTTGTGAGGTGGATAGGACAGATCAAAGAAAATTCTATGACCAACCAGGTAATAACGACAGTGGATTGGACGGCAACAATTCTTTCAGCAGCCGGGGCAAAGGCTGATGCAAAATTTCCATTGGAAGGAATTGATATTATGCCAATGATGAGAGGAAAACAAAAAGACCTTGATAGGACATTATATTGGAGAATTTTTCAACGTAACACGCATAAAGCTATAAGAGATGGAAAATGGAAATGGTTGCAGGATGAAAAGCAAAATGAATATCTTTTTGATCTTTCTCTTGATCCAACAGAAAAAAATAATTTAAAAGATAAATTCCCGGAAATATTTATTCGCCTGAAAAATAAATTTACCCAATGGGAAAAAGGTGTATTAGAACCTCTTCCTCTTTTAGATGATGATTGAACTTGCCCTATTTGTTGAGGATTTTTCTTTGAAAAGCAACCTTGCTTATTCAATAGACGTTACAGGTATTGTAAAATTATAACTATGAACGATTTTTATCGGCGTCCTTTGGACTAAATGTCATTGTAATCGTAGTGTTATGCAAATAAATATTAATCTGCAGACACCAGACACATTGATAAAAGCCGAATAACTTATATAACACTAGATTTCTAACTGCTTCAGAATTTATCCCTTCAAACAAAAGAAACCACATGAGATCAAATCCGCGTTTGTTTTATAAGCGGTAAGCGGATATCTATGCTTATATCCTTGCTGTTAAGATCCCGCATTGCTTATAAGCATGAATAGAACTAAATAATGATTTGTCAATGACATGGTAGTTGGTGAAGAGAACAACCACTAAAAAGGAGGAAGCCGAAAATCCTGTACCAGAGTAGGCAAAATTTAAATATTGAATATGAAAAAAACAATCAGTAAAAACATCTATGGCTTTATGCTCATAGCCAGTTTTGTGCTTGTAATTACAAGCTGCCAGAAGGAACAGAACGCAAGTTCTAAAAGTAGTATTGATGCGCAGATCAAAAGCAACTCAAATGGAAATGGGACACCTGAAATTTCTACCTGCAGCACCATTCCGGAGATTTTACAGGTACCTGAAGGAAACAAATTTTTTTTGCAGACGTTCGCCAGGGGTGTGCAGATTTACGAGATTCAGCGTAGTGCAACTGATCCAAATACATTAGTATGGGTGAATATTGCACCACTTGCAGACTTATACACGAGACCAGATTTTGTTAACCAGATTATTGATCACTTTGCTGGTCCAAGCTGGCAATTTATAAAAGGCCCTTTTAAGGACGAAAAAGTCGTCGCCAAAAAAGTAGTAGGTGTTACGGTAGATGAATCCGCCATTCAGTGGTTAAAGTTAGAGGCTGTTACTGATCTAAGCACAACCGGTAACCCGGTGACTTTCGTTCAACGAATATGCACTCATGGAGGGTTAGCACCAGCAACAATACCTCCTGGAGCTCAACTTGGTCAAAAAGATAGTATACCCTATACAGCTTCATATCTTTTTTATACAAAGAATTGAGTTGTTACAGGGTTATTTAAAACTTATATTTTAATGTTTTAGTTTGTCCTGGGTTCTTTCCTCAAACCAGGGCAAACTAAAATCTTTCATTTATCATCGGGGGCTATAAATTCAGGATTACAATGAGCTTTCTTTTACTCTTGAACATTAGAGGAGCCCGTTTCTACTTATTATTTTGTTATGTGACTGCTTTATTTTCTTCTTCAAAATAATACAGTACACTCACAAATCTTTTTACATGATTTCTTGTTTCTTCCGGTAGAAAATTTTGTAGTTGCCAGAAATTGCTATGACCTGATAAATTTATTGCACGGGTAACTTTTGCCGGACCTGAATTATAGGCCGCTATTACCAATAACCAATCTCCGAATTCAGCATATAATTGTTTAAGATATTTTGCTGCTGCAGCTGAACTTTTATGAATCTGGAGGCGTTCATCGATATCATCGGTAATTTTTAATCCAAGTTCAAGGGCTGTGACAGGCATCAATTGCCAGATTCCCGTTGCACCGGAACTATTGCAAACCGTATCAGTATCTAAATTAGATTCTACAATAGCCATGTATTTTAATTCATCAGGAATATTGTATTTAGAGAAGACTGAATTAATGATTTTAAGACTGGATCGGCTTCTTTTCTTTAATTTTTCCAAACCCCAACTGTTTTCTTTTACATATTGTTTTGCAAATAGCAAAGCAGTCGGATTCAAATCAAAATCGGACGGAGTAGAAACGGGCCGAGATGAAATAATCGAATCATTACTGGCGATGTTCTTCGTACCGGTGTCTGACCCTTTTTGAATGTTACCGGCTGTGATCAACGAACAAAAGATCAATAACCAGGCACTGTATAATTTTTGTCTTAACATCTATTGGACTTTAACAAAATATTTTCAACTATCCGGGTTGGATAATTTCGTATGATCAAAGGATATACGGTAGTTATTATTATAAGCAGGAAGGCGGTGAGATAATTTCAGGGGGTGGGATCAGGTTCTTTGGAATCTACTCAGTTTCGCCCACGAAAAGCAGGAATCGTGCCGAAAAACTTAATTTGATAGTTGTCGGGTGAGAGGACACAGATTCAGAACAAATATTGAACTTTTCTACACCAGCAGTAAATCCATACCGCTTAACGGTAAATTACTTATCAAAAGTCCCTTTGTTTCTACGAAGCGGCTGATTATTTTGGACTATGGATCCAATACGAATAAGTTTTAAACACAACGGGATAAAATATAGTGATTGCTACTTTACAAAAGTGGTGAGAACTGGTGAAGCAACATTCTGGCATCTATATGATAGTGATAATTTTTACCTCGGCAGGCTTCGGTTTACTGATCAATGGACATTTGCTTCAGATAGAAGATCAACGGGAATAGATCAGTTGGCTGGATTTTTTGGAGAATATATAGAGAAAACAAATCGCAGTGATGCAGCATAATGCAGTTGTCGTTTTTGCTTGAGGTAAATTTTTGAAAATTCATTTTACCATTTCTCCATTTTACAATAAAAAACTATCTGAATCATTTAACACCGATCTCATGTTGACTAAAGTTTGTTCTGCAATCTTTGTTTTATTAGGTTCCTTTTTTGTTTGAATTTTTCAAAATATGTAGTAGGTATTTTTGAAAATCCTGGTATCCATTTTTTTCTGGATGGTCTAGATCAAGCATGTGTCCGTTTCCTGTGTCAAATATTACCAGCCGCCTCATCGCTTATATAATAATCTATTGAATAATTGTAACCTTTAATTTCTCTGTGGCTGTATTGTGGAATTATTTACCAGCGGCACTTATCACTTCGAGTAGAAATTAAATGCGCTGAGCAAAAAAGCATTTTAATGACAGTAAGAACTTTTACGCTCAAAAAACTGATATAGTATCTCTTATTAATCCTTTTCATTGATTCAGCGTGCTGATAAACCTGTAATTCTTACACAAGTGATTTTGTAATGTAAAATGGCATAAATTTTTCGCCTTCTTATTGGTAAACCGAATAATTATCTAAAACATTTTTATGAAAAATCTGTTTATAATTTGCTTTTTTGCTTTGTCTGCTTGTGGGTTTGAAGGTTGCGAACAGCTCAAGCGAAAACGAAAAAACAAAAGACGCAACAATGAAGAATAACGCCACAATAAATTCAGACATCAACAGCGCAAAAGTTGTAGAGCTGCATGGCGCTATGGATAAACTTTGGGAAGATCATATTACATGGACAAGAAATGTGATTTGTTGTCTTGTTGATAATCTTCCGGGTAGTGACCAGGCAGTACAAAGATTATTAAAGAACCAGGATGATATTGGAAATGCAATAAAACCTTATTATGGTGATGACGCAGGAAAAAAGCTGACTGACCTGTTGCATGAACATATTACAACTGCAGCAGATGTGGTAAAAGCAGCAAAGGCAAACAACACAAAGGCTCTCGACACTGCAAATAAAAAATGGTATGACAATGCTGACCAGATATCGGATTTTCTAAATAAGGCGAATCCCGGGAACTGGAGGTTGGACGATGTAAAAATGATGATGCATGATCACCTGAAACTGACAACAGACGAAGCAGTGGCAAGGATAAAAAAAGATTATAAAGCAGATGTAGCAGCATATGATAAAGTGCATGTTGAGATCCTTGAAATGGCTGATGCACTTTCAAATGGAATTGTAAAACAGTTTCCGGACAAGTTTAAATAAAATATTCTTTGTCATTGAACATTGAACAATATCATGGGACTCCGCCCCCAACTTTTTTGTATCTGTTGGCGAGGACGTCACAAGGAAAATGTCTTTTCAAATAACCAAATTATAATTCTAATAATTATGAAAACAGGTCAGGTGAATGTTCGTTATATGGTAGAAGATGTTGACACTGCAGTTGAATTCTATACAAAGCATCTTGGCTTCACACTCGGAACAAATTCTGCTCCAGCATTTGCGGACGTAACAAGAGGAAATTTAAGACTGCTTCTTAGCGGAAGAAAAAGCTCTGCGGGCAGGGCAATGCCTGATGGGACATTGCCTTTTCCAGGTGGCTGGAACCGGATTGAACTTGTAGTAGAAGATTTATCTTCTGAAGTTGAAAAATTAAGATCGAAGGGATTGCATTTCCGGAATGATATTATAACCGGTCCCGGCGGTTCTCAGATTTTACTCATTGATCCTTCCGGTAATTTTATAGAGTTATTTGAACCAAAGTAGTAGTCGGTGAATTCGGCTTCTCTTTTAATCAGTGATGCTGGAACCTAGAAAGATGATTATATCCTTTATATGCTACACAAAAGATTAAATATGCCGGTGAATATGCCAGTTATCATCTCTTAAATAATAATTCTCTTTCAAAGGATGCTCCTAAAGATTTTGCCAGGTTAATTGAATTTTGATTTTCCGGATGAATAAGACTGATAAGTGATGGGCGGGGAAGATAATTTGCAGCCATCTCTTTTACTGCTCTTGCTGCTTCACTTGCATAACCCTTACCCCAGAATCTCCT
The DNA here is from genome assembly GCA_035764525.1 of Chitinophagaceae bacterium. Classification (GTDB taxonomy): domain Bacteria; phylum Bacteroidota; class Bacteroidia; order Chitinophagales; family Chitinophagaceae; genus VBAS01. Next base: position 7,428 of record DASTZB010000490.1, read on the forward strand.
GGCCAATCCCCATTGAATTTCGGTTTCTGGCCAATCGTTTGGATAGTCTAATCCGGCGATACCACTCACCCGGTCCAAACTTTTTTCTTCTAATACATAAGAACCATAGCGTCGTAATGTCCAATGTCCTGCTAAGGCAGCTAATTTTTGCCAGCTTTCATTTTCGCTAAGAGGGCGACGAGTCGTGTATTTGGTGCATTCTGGATCAGAATAATATTCATGAATAGCATTCAAATCATCAAGTCGTGCCATTCTTAGGATCAAACGTTTCGTTTCGAGCTGTTCTGGAATTAAATAGTCCATGTTAAATATCAATTGAACCAAACCGCATAACCCTGCCGTCTTAGATCCCAGGCAAGTTTTTCTTCCACCATCAAGGCTTCCTGTTTGTTCATCGATCTTTCATTTATATGGTCATAAAGACTCGGACGTAAATAGCTTCCATATTTCTGCACGATATTGGCAGATAGCTTGTGACCTTTCTTATTTATATAGCCGGTCTTATGTTGTTTGAATCGTTCTGCAGGAGTTTTGCTGGTCATACCTACATACAGACACTGAAGCACTCCATTGAATTGTGGATTAGCAATTCTGAACCGGGTGTTCTCTGTAAACACTTTTTTTGATAGCTCTATTACGTAAACATAGTATCTCATGCCAGGATATCTATTACCAAAAATAGTATTAAGCCACAAATGAATATTGGATATTTGCGCCCGGGTCTTTATCTGCAACAGTGATTATTGGCCCATCCAGATCTGCTTTTTTCTGAAATCAATTATAAAAATTGATTTACGGAGGATATCATAATTCAAAGCTCCGTCATAGATAATTGAAGCAGATTCGGCAGTTGTACTTATTTCCTTCTTCCCCATCATTATACTTGTGAGACCGAAACTTCTGTTGCCACTAGTAGTGTCTGTTTCAAGTAACCATTCTGAGGCAGATTGATGAGAAAAAAGCATGTTCCCGATATTACCGGAATCAAATAAAAACCAATAACGATTCCTGTTTTTGTAAAGGGCAAGAAAAATATTTAACTCATTACCGCCAAGACCATTGGCAAACCGGCTTTGCAAAAGCGTTTTTTTTGAAACTTCTTTCCTAAAGGAGGATGAATTGTGAATAAGAATTCTGTTATTTCCAAGATCAAGAGTAATAATTGTGTTTTCAAATGATTTCAATGAGAGCACTCCATCTAACTTCGGAAAATCTTTTGGCAATAAGTTCATAATATCCCAGACACCTACGACGCTATGAAATAATTTTGTATGCCCCATTGATACTGTTATACTATCACATACGGGATAAGCTATCATTTCACCGCTCATTCTAAAACCAGTGACATTTCCATGGATATTTTTCTTTAAACTGTTCGCAAGTGCGGGAGAGATCATTGTTTCTCCTCCACCCGTGTCAAACAGAAGGGAACAAGATTTTCCTGAAATAATAACGCTTATTATTTTCAGGTTGCTGGGATAATCCTGTAATTGAATTGTATCCTGACAAATGGTAGGAGGCCCTTTCAGCAATAAAAATATTATAGCAAAAGAGATTTTTTTCATTTTCTTATGTGCAATATAAATATTAAAACAATTCTTAAAAATGAGCTTACTCAAATCTGTAACTGGCTAATATATTTCTATTGTTTTAAAAATTCCTTATGGGCAAAACCCCGTCCGGACGGAAAAAGAATTTAGGCTTGGTTAGTGTCGATATTTTTGCGAGCAACCTTTCGTGACCGTGACACAGCAATTAAAAAAACAATTGCAATAAGCAACCATGAAACCAATGGTACAATTAAGAATTTAAAAGCTGGCTTCGTCCCTGGCAGATTCAATAAGCCACTGTAACAAAGCAAAGAACCAAGAGTTAGAAATAGCATCAGAAAATAGAGGCTTACCGGGGTAGTAATTGACCATCGCCTGGCAATAACATTTGCAAAAAGAAGAGCTGTGAAAGGGGAGAGTACCCAAATTGTAAAAAGTATGATCAGGATAATAGATTTCTGATTACGACCCGCATTGTACATCAAAACAAGTGAAGCTGCAGCTCCGGCTAACACTATTATGAGAGCCACTATCCGCAGGAAATTAAGAGGAAAGTTTTTTTTCAATGTTGTTAAATTATCACATCAAAAGTTACAGTAAATTTTTCGCTTGGTGGAAACGATCAAGCCGCGAGGCCTGCCTGGAAACACAGATTGGTAAATCCTTTATTGATTTTACAATTCTTCGCAGAAAACCAGCGGGGACATTGCCGCTTCTATCTGTAACTTATTTATTGCTTTGTAAATTCTTTATGGGCAAGACCCCGGTAGACGTAACATTGGTGAAATAAAATGTCCTGGGCCAAAAACCCAGGACAAACAATTCTTGATTTTTTATTTATTAAACATATCGACAATCAGCATCGAAAATTAAACGCTTGCCA
>DASTZB010000491.1:0-12248 GCA_035764525.1 Chitinophagaceae bacterium
GCATTCTGTGGAGTTATATACCCGTGATATGTATGCCAGCATAACACCAAGCATGAAACGTCTTCGTGCATTTCAGAAAATTAATTTAGCTGCGGGTGTAAGCAAACAGGTCACGTTTACAATTGATAAAAATGACCTGGCATTTGTAAACGCTCAATTAAAAACAATAACTGAACCGGGTGAATTTGAAGTAATGATAGGAGATAAAAAAGCAAAGTTTAATTATAGTTATTAATAAGGCATGCTCCCGTTGCTCACTTAATTCCTGGGTTGTTATAAGATTTATTAATCTGAAGAATGAAAACACCTCATAAACCCGGTTAAATTCTGATTTTTTATTTAAGTGGTTTTGGAACGGTGACAAATTAAGTTAGATTCACTGTCCCATTAAACCAACGAGTTTATGCTTGTTGTGAGCCATGAAATACAAATGAAATGCCTGCCGGTTATTTTGCTGATAGCCTTTAGTTTACACTATCAAAACCTAAAGAGCCAGCAGCCCGTAAGTTCTGTAGCAGTTCAATGCATTGAAAACAATAGTTTTTCCTTCGATCCTAATGGTGATCCTAAAAATTTCAATTTTCTTAAAAGTAGTGTTGCCAATAAAAGGATTGTAATTCTGTCGGAGGCGGACTGTGGTGATGGAACATCTTACCAGGTGATGTCACAAATGATGCAATTTTTGATAGATAGCCTGGGATTTAAAGTAGTGGCGTTTGACAATAGTAATGTAGATATAAATTATTTTCAAAATAAAATAGGCCAGACAGATAGTATCAGTGCTTTCGACACATATTTTGGACCTAATATCCTTAATGCAGGTTACGGCTTCAACATTGTTCCTTTTTTACAAACAAGAATTAAAGAAAAAAAATTAGAGTTATTTGGACTGGATTTTCAGTTGCGACTGGACAGTGCTGTCAATAACCTTCTCAAAGAAAGTTGTAATTTTCTTCAATGTGACGACAGCGTCATGAATAGAACTTTTGTTTCTTTATTGCATAATTTGAATCAGTTCGGCAATAAAGCATTTTTAGTTGACTCGTACGCTAAGATCTTATCAGAAAAAATAGATTTTTTAATTGCTGCAATGAATAAAACCAGGTCGCAAAATGTAAAGGAAGCCCACGCGATGATTCAGCAGTGGACGAATGTGAAATATTTCGTAACATGGTTAAACCGGAGATTTAGTTTTGTAAACGAAGCAGAAGATATCAAAGTAACTGCCAGTTATTGGGCTGCAAGAGACAGCACAATGGCCGAAAACCTGGTCTGGATGCTAAACTTTCTTTATCCAAGGGAAAAAATAATTATTAATGTTTCAGCTTACCATGCGTCCAGGTTTTGTTATAAAATAGAGGGTTTTAGTGAATGTTGTAAGCCAGTCGATGTAAAGACATTTGGTGAGCTAATGGCGGAAACTCCGTTTAAAGACGATATTTATTCGATCGTTTTTGTTTCATCTGGCGGATTCAGAGGAATTGAGCAAAATGAAATGAAAAAACTTCCTGCCCCCAAAAAGAACAGCATTGAATATGTTTTTTCGAAAACTAAATTTGATTACGCCTTTCTTGATTTCAAAAAGAATAAATGTGATTGGCTAAACCAAGGGATTTTTATGGCGCCTTTCTTTGATCGTTACTTTCTTGCAAACTGGTCGGATATTTTTAGCGGAATTGTCTATATAAGGGATATGAAACCAAACTATTCTTTCAGATAGTTCATGATTATTGGTAGCATATTGCGATTAAAATAAAATTACTCTAAAAAATCGTCTTCATCCTTCGGCTTATACTTATCAAACATCTTCTCTATCGCTCCAGAAAAAACGGGGAACTTTTCTTTGGCAAAATCTTTTACAACCTCAATTGCTTTTAATGCTTGTTGTTCAGTCAATCCCTGCGCCATCAAACGATCGATCAATTCTTTCATAAATTATTTTTAAATAAAAAAGGTCAGATTTCTCTGACCCAAATATCATCATAATCTTTTTAAATCTTATAAATCGTGGTTCTAAGCCACTTTCAACAAACTGATCTTACTGGTTTCAAACTTCCTTCTCGCATATTCAATATCCAGCATAAAAGTCTTTTCATTTGTGCTCGGCAGTTCAAACATAGCATCAGTCAAAATACTTTCACAAATACTCCGGAGACCACGGGCACCTAATTTATATTCCACGGCTTTTTCAACCATGAAATCCAGGACAGGATTATCGATGCTAAGATTAATGCCTTCCAGCTCAAACAATTTTTTATACTGTTTTATCAATGCGTTCTTTGGTTCTGTAAGAATAGCACGGAGTGTAGGGGCATCCAATGGATCAAGATGGGTAACAACAGGCAAACGTCCTAATAACTCCGGTATCAATCCAAAAGTTTTCAGGTCAGGAGCATTCACATAACGCAGCAGATTTTTCTTCATGTTATCCTGCAGTTCTTTATCTACATTGAAACCAATAGTATTAGTTTGGACCCTGCGTGCAATCACTTTATCAATACCATCAAATGCACCACCGCAAATAAATAAGATATTTTGTGTATTGATCTTGATAAGTTTTTGCTCTGGGTGTTTGCGTCCACCTTGTGGTGGTACTAATACATCGGTTCCTTCCAATAATTTCAACATTCCTTGTTGCACTCCTTCACCACTTACATCACGGGTGATGGAAGGATTATCTCCCTTGCGGGCAATCTTATCTATTTCATCAATGTATACAATGCCTCGCTCAGCAGCCGGTACATCATAATTGCAAACTTGTAATAGTCTTGTGAGAATACTTTCAACGTCTTCACCTACATATCCGGCTTCAGTAAATACAGTGGCATCCACAATTGCAAAAGGAACATTCAGTAAGCGGGCAATTGTTTTTGCAAGTAAAGTTTTACCGGTACCAGTTTCACCAACCATAATGATATTACTCTTTTCAATTTCAACATCACCGGTAGCTTCATTTGTTTTTTGCTGTAATCTTTTATAATGATTATAAACAGCAACCGCCAAAACTCTTTTTGCTTCATCCTGGCCAATCACATATTCATCAAGAAACTTCTTGATCTCAACTGGTTTCTTTACTGTTAATTTAAAAGAAGAGGGGGTTCTGTCGTCCTTGGTCATCAATTCTTGTTCGATGATCTCACGGGCATGCTCCACGCAGTTTTCACAGATATGCCCTTCCTGGCCGGCTATCAGGATCTTTACTTCATCACGGTTACGGCCGCAGAAAGAACAGTGTAAAGGATTTTTTGCCATTTTATTTCAATATGGGTTTAACGCAATGTGAATTGCAAAATTATAAATCCACCCCGAGAGAGGCGGATTTATTTTATAAATGAATGTTAAGCTATTGCCAGCGAACAGTTTAGATCTTTTCGACAATCCCATCTACAATTCCATATTCGATCGCCTCTTTTGCATCCATCCAGTAGTCGCGGTCAAAGTCTTTCATAACCTGATCCATTGTTTTGCCGCAGTTCTGAGCTAATATCTTAGCACCAATTTCTTTTACTTTTTTTGTTTGCACCGCCTGTATTTCCAGGTCGGCACTCACTCCACGTATAAAACCACCCAGCGAAGGCTGATGGATCATTACTTCTCCATGCGGATAGATAAAACGTTTGCCTTTTACACCACCACTCAATAAAATGCTGCCCATCGAAGCGGCCAGCCCCATACATATTGTACTTACCGGCGATTTCATCATCCGCATTGTATCATACATCACCATGCCACTTGTTACCACGCCACCCGGGCTATTAATATAAAATTTAATTTCCTCGCCTGGTTTATCGGCATCCAGCAACAAAAATTTCGAGACTACTTCTTTTGCTGATTTATCGTCAACAACTCCCCACAGATATACCTCTCTTCTGTCAAAGAAATATCTCTCTAGTTTCTTATTCAACATCTGGAGCTCATCTCTCTTATCTTCTCTTTCCTTTTCTTCTTCTTCCGGTTCATCATCCATCTTCCAGCCTTTGTATTGAAGATTCTTTCTATTCATAGTTTATTATTTATGTAGTCAACATTTGTGATTCTTATCATCGTTCCTTGCGTCGCACTCTTGTACTTTCTATTCGCTATTCAACAACCGTGAGTCATGAAACGTCAGTCGTGAGTTTATTTCACGATTCACGTTTGACGTCTCACGATTTAATCTTTCTTCACCTTCCTCGGATTGATCAACAAAACTTCATCCACCAATCCATATTCTTTTGCTTCAGGAGCAGTCATCCAGCGATCACGATCAAAATCAGCTTCGATCTGTTTTACATCTTTTCCTGAATGATAGTTTATCACAGCATACAATTCACTTTTTAATTTCCTGATCTCATTGACTGTGATTTCAATATCGCTTGCCTGCCCGCCGATTGCACCGCTTGGCTGATGCATCATTACTCTTGCATGTTTCAATGCAGCTCTTTTGCCTTTTGTGCCGGCTGCCAATAATACAGAAGCCATGGATGCAGCTACACCAATACAGATAGTAGCCACATCGGGTGTTACATATTGCATGGTATCATACACACCTAATCCACTGTAGACACTTCCGCCAGGGCTGTTTATATACATATTGATATCCCTCGTTCTATCAGTTGAATCAAGAAATAATAATTGTGCAGTAACAATATTTGCTACTTCATCATTTATAGGATATCCGAGAAAGATGATACGGTCCATCATCAATCGACTGTATACATCCATCACGGCTACATTCATTGGACGCTCTTCAATGATGTTAGGAGTAAGTCCTGTCACAAGTTGGCTTGCATATCCATGAAGGGTGTTGCTGGAAATACCACGGTGCGTCACCGCATATTTTTCAAATTCTGAATTAAAACTCATTTCGTTTTTTGTTTGCAGATTAGGGCAATGATCGCCAATTGGTCTGAATCATCAAATATCCGTCCAAATGGCAAAACCGCAAAATCAGTGACATGAATTAATAAAATTGAGACGAATTGACACAAATAAAAAAGAGTTGCTCAACGCAACTCAATCAAAAATTTCAAATCTTTGTCACCCCTTTGGAGGGACAGGGGGTTAATGATGGTGATGCTGATGCTCCTCCTGCATTTTCACAAAATCTTCCATCGCAATTTCCTTTTCGGTTGGCTTCACCTGAGTTTCGGCCCACTCAAATATCTTTTGACCCTGAATGCGATTGTAAGCATCCTCAATATACTTGCGGTCCTTCATCATCTTGTCAACATAATTATCAACCCAGGGTTGATCGTCACCGCCCATTGGCATATTCATATAGCCAAATAATTGTTGTTTGGCAAAAGCTTTGAGCTCTTCCGGCTTTACTTCAATATTATTTTCCCTGACAATTTTATCACTGATCAACGTCCATTTCAACTGGTTTTTAAAAGTGGGAAATTCTTTCTCAGCCTCTTCTTCTGTCTTTTTTTCTTCTCCTTGTGTTGTCATCCATTTTTTTAAAAAGGATTCAGGAAAATCAATTGTTGTTCCATCCAGCAATTCATGATAAGCCATATGCTGCAGTTGACCTTTTGCCTGGTTATCCCAATAAGCCTGTACTTCTTCTTTGACCTTATTTCTGAAATCCGCTTCAGTTTTTACTTCATCATTAGGATAAAGTTGCTTAAAGAACTCATCATTCAATTCTTTTTTCTCAAGCAAACCAATTTTTGTGATCTGTATTTTGAAATGTTTTTGTAAAGAAGCCGGATCTTTTTTATCCAGACCTAGATCAGTCGAAATAAACTCAAGCTCTTTTTGGTCGAATGCTTTGTCAAGTTGTGTGACAACATAGTCGTTGAGAGTTTTACCTATCAGGTTACCACGAAAATCTTCTTTAAAATATTTTACCAACAGCGAATTGTCTTTTTTGATCCCACCTTCAATTTCATTTGCATTTTCATCAACTTCAGTAAAGATCACATTCAATACATTTTCCTCTGTATTCGCCGTGTTCTCATCTTTCATGTTTCCATAACGATTCTGCAGACGGGTGATCTCATTGTTGATCATTTCATCAGTGATCTTAACTTTATACCGGACTGTCTTTGCTTTTGCAAGATCGGCCAATGCAAAATCAGGCTTCATTCCTATTTCAAAATGGAAAGTGTAATCAGCCGGGTTGTTAACATCCAGTTGACGAATATCCATTTCAACAGGAAGAGGCTGTGCAAATATGTCAAGCTTTTCGTCTTCAAGATATTTAATCAACTCACGATCAACCGTGCGAAGCACTTCTTCAGTAAACAACGAAGGGCCATACATTTTTTTGATCAGACCAGCAGGCACCATTCCTTTTCTGAACCCCGGAATGTTTGCTTTTTTGCTATGATCTTTTAATGATTTTTCAAACGTAGGGAGGTAATCGGTCTTCTCAAGTTTTAGTGTGATCTTCTCGTTCAGTAAACCGATATTCTCTTTTGTAACAGTAGCCATATTTCAAGTTTTAAAATAAACTTCGAACAAGAATTTTGCCATTATGGTCATTCATTGTTCGAAGTTCAACTGTCCGGATGGAGGGACTCGAACCCCCATACCTTACGGCATCAGATCCTAAGTCTGACGTGTCTACCAATTTCACCACATCCGGGAGACTGTTTAAAGTTTCAGTTTTGACGTTCTATATTTTTTTACCTCAAACTCAAACTGCGAACCTCAAACAATTAACTTTTGGGGCTGCAAATGTAGCAGATTTCACTCAGAAAAAACGGCTGTTTTTAAGTAAATTCGCTGTTCATGGATACTCTTGCGCAGTTACCGAAATATAATTTGAATGAAGAGCAGGAAAAGAAACTGATCCTGAGGGAATACCGTGCCTTACTGCGGGGGTTGAAAACCAAATTGAAACCAGGAGATAAACGACTTATCAGGCTTGCATTTGAAATGGCTGTTGAGGCGCACAAAACCATGCGAAGGAAAAGTGGCGAACCCTATATCCTTCATCCGATCGCTGTGGCAAGAATTTGTGTGGAAGAAATAGGACTTGGTGTTCGTTCGACTATTTGCTCACTTTTGCACGATACGGTAGAAGACACCGATATTAGTCTGGAGGATATAGAAAGAGAATTCGGAAACGAGATAGCAAGGATCGTTGACGGACTTACCAAGATCTCCAACGTCATCGACGTTAACGCATCGCAGCAGGCAGAGAATTTTAAGAAGATACTGCTTACACTTACTGATGATCCAAGGGTTATTCTTATCAAACTTGCTGACAGGCTTCATAATATGCGTACACTTGATCACATGAAGTCGGATAAGCAATTGAAAATTTCCTCTGAAACGGTTTATGTATATGCACCGCTTGCACATCGCATGGGTTTATATAATATAAAAACGGAGATGGAAGACCTTGCGATGAAATATTTGGAGCCGGAAGCCTACAAAGAGATTGCAAGAAAGCTGGCGGAGACAAAAAAAGAAAGAAGCCGGTATATCAATGAATTTATTAAACCGCTAAAAGATAAACTGGATAAAGCTGAATTAAAATTTGAAATATACGGACGACCAAAGCATATCCATTCTATTCAGAATAAGATGAAAAAGAAAGGAGTCAGCTTTGAAGAAGTATATGATCTGTTTGCGATTCGTATCATTCTTGAATCCACTCCTGAAAATGAAAAAAGTGATTGCTGGAAAGTTTATTCCATCATCACAGATGAATATACACCGGCACCTGAACGTTTGCGTGACTGGCTTAGCAATCCTAAAAGCAATGGTTACGAAGCATTACACACAACAGTGATGGGGCCGCAGGGCAAATGGGTTGAAGTGCAAATACGAACAAAGCGGATGAATGAGATCGCAGAAAAAGGATTGGCTGCACATTGGAAATATAAAGAAGGAAGTTCCGATGAAAATCGTTTTGATAAATGGTTTCAGCAAATTCGTGAAGTGATCGGCAACCAGGATACTGATACAGTAGATTTTTTACAGGATTTCAAAACAAGCTTTCTTGCCGAAGAAATTTATGTGTACACGCCAAAGGGAGACGTGAAAATGTTGCCGGTTGGTTCTACGGCACTCGATTTTGCATTCTCTATTCACAGTGCCATCGGTATAAAAACTATTGGCGCCAAAGTCAATCATAAACTCGTTCCATTAAGTCATAAGCTCCGCAGCGGCGACCAGGTAGAGATCATTACATCGAACAAACAAAAGCCTTCGGAAGACTGGTTGAATTTTGTTGTTACTTCAAAAGCAAAAGGAAGGATCCGCGATGCATTGAAAGAGGAAAAAAGAAAAGTTGCCGAAGACGGGAAGTACACCGTGCAGCGAAAGATCGAAGGAATGGGAGCAGCATTCAATCAACATAATATTGATGAATTATGGACTTATTATAAACTCAATTCTTCTCTTGACCTGTTTTACCAGGTGGCGATAAAAAATATTGATCTGAAAGAACTGAAAGAATTTAAAGTTTATGGGGATAAAATCGAAGCGCCAAAACCGGTAAAGATTCATGAAGTAAAAGTGGATGGTCTTCCACACCACTCTGTAGGAAAAAAAGATGCTGAGCTGATCATTTTTGGCGAGAGCAGCGATAAGATCGTCTATAATCTTGCTAATTGCTGCAAGCCCATTCCGGGTGACGATGTGTTTGGTTTTGTAACAACAGGTAAAGGATTGACAATTCATCGGACTAACTGTCCAAATGCTGCCAAGCTGATGGCCAATTTCGGGCACCGAATTGTAAAAACTAAATGGGCAAAGAATAAAGAGATCTCATTCCTTACTGGTTTAAAAATTGTTGGTCTTGATGATGTAGGAGTTGTAAATAAGATCACTAATCTTATCTCCGGGGAATTACGTATCAATATTGCTGCATTGACGATTGAAGCAAAAGAGGGTGTATTTGAAGGAAATATAAAGTTATATGTTCACGACAAAGAAGAACTGGATGAACTGGTTCGAAGTCTATACTCCCTCCCGGGCATTGAAAAAGTAGATCGTTACGATACGGAATTGTGATAGTAATTGACCATACATACTTACTTTTCATCCTCTATTTACCCAAACTCTGACTAACAACTGATATGGCGAAAGGAGCGGTAAGGTAAGTTCGCTGAACCCGCCGCATATTAGATTGGGAATTGGAATTAATAACTAGGCTAAAAAGGTTTTCAACATTTTGAATTCTTGATTGTTTGTTACTTGCTCATTATTCTTTCCCCCTTATTTTTGCCCGGTTTTGATATTGAATTCAAAACCATGTTTAATAGAATCAGTAAAGATGAACGGAGCGTCGCAAGTAAAGTTTAATAGTAACCGTGATGCTGTCTCCAAAAAATAAATCTATGATTGACGTAATACTTGGTCTGCAGTGGGGCGATGAAGGAAAAGGAAAGATCGTTGATTTTTTTGCTTCAAAATACGATCTGATCGCAAGATTCCAGGGTGGGCCAAATGCGGGACATACATTGTATGTAGGTGACAAAAAAGTAGTGCTGCACCAAATTCCTTCCGGAGTATTTCATTCAAATACTATCAATCTTATCGGAAATGGAGTCGTACTGGATCCCGTTACTTTGAAAAGAGAGTGCGATATCGTTTCATCCTTTGGGGTGGATTTGAAAAAAAATCTTTTTGTTTCCGAAAGGACTCACCTGATCCTCCCCACTCATCGTGCATTAGATAAAGCTTCGGAAATTTCAAAAGGCCTTGATAAGATCGGTTCGACACTGAAGGGCATTGGCCCTACATATATGGATAAAACCGGCAGAAACGGGCTGAGGGTTGGCGATCTGATCCGCGGCGATTTTAAAAGTGCTTATGATAAATTGTATAATAAGCATCGTCAATTGCTGGAAGCATATTCTTTTGACGAAGATATTTCTGCCTGGGAAAAAGAATTTTTTGATGGGGTCGAGTTTTTGAAACAATTGAATATTGTTTCCGGTGAATATTTTATTAATGATCATTTGTCAGCAGGAAAAAAAATATTGGCGGAAGGAGCCCAGGGCAGTATGCTTGATATCGATTTCGGCACTTTCCCATTCGTTACTTCATCCAATACAATCACGGCTGGAGTTTGCAGCGGACTTGGGGTAGCCCCTCAAAAAATAAAAGATGTGCTTGGGGTAACAAAAGCTTATTGTACCCGGGTTGGAGGTGGTCCTTTTCCAACTGAACTAAATGACGCTGTTGGAGAGGAATTAAGGAAAACAGGCAATGAGTTTGGCGCAACAACCGGCCGGCCACGTCGTTGTGGCTGGATCGACCTGGTCGCTTTGAAATTTGCCTGTATGATAAACGGGGTCACAAAAATTGTCATGACAAAAGCTGATGTGTTGGATGCGTTTGAAGAATTACAAGTTTGCACAGCTTATGATACCGATGGAAATAACACGGAGGAAGTTCCCTATCAAATGACGGGAATCAACCTGAGCCCTGTGTATAAAAAATTTCAAGGATGGAAAACAGATTCTTCCATTTTGAAGGTTGAAAAAGATTTACCGGCAGCCATGCAGCAATATGTAGATTTTATTAATCAATACCTGGGGGTCAAAGTGAACTATATTTCAAACGGACCGGGCCGGGACCAGATAGTTTCACTATCTTGAAAAAAGAACAGCAAAAAAATAAGAACAAAAATTTGGAAGTATTAAAACTTCGCTGAAATTTTACATTGATTAATTTTATTGGAATATGACAATGAAATCTGACAAAGGAAAAAAAACCGTCGGCAATGATCATAAGCCATCTTCCGGTAATGCTGATAAAAAAGCTTCATCAAAACCAAAGAAACAAGAAGAAGAGGATGATGATGATTTGGAAGATGATGAGGAGATGGATGTGAAGGCCACAAAAAAAGGTGCCAAACCAGTCACTGCAAAAAAATCCAGCGATGATGATGACGACGATGATGATGCTGGTGAAGATGAACCGGATGATTGGGAAAAACCGGAAGAAGAAGAGGAGTGGGATCCTGACTTCGACGAGTTTGATATTCCTGCATCCAAAGGTAAAAAAAGCACTGGTGCTGCTGCTGGTGGAAAAAAAGGCAAGGAAGAAGATGATGATTTTAAAGTGGACGATGAATTCAAAGAAATGGGCCTTTATGATGACAGGTATGACGATGATGATGATGATGATTACTAAAAAGATTTTATTTCCCGTTTTATATTTTGAACGCAACCAATACTAACTGCATTTTTACAATCACAGATCTTGAGAATGCAAAGAAAAAAATGCTGAGCTGGGCCAACCGGTTCGGCATTTTTTGTTTTTTGGACAATCATCGCTATCAAACCGATTATCATTCTGTTGAATGTTTATTGGCTGTGGGTAGTAAAAGCAGTTTTATTGCAAATGCCGGTAATGCGTTGAATGGTTTTCAAAATTTCGTGAATGAAAAACCCCGATGGTTGTTTGGGCATTTGGGATATGATCTGAAAAAAGAGATCGAGACTGTCGCGTCAACATATAAAAGCAGGATTGGCTTTCCGGACATTTTTTTCTTTGAGCCAAAAATTGTTATCAGGCTTTCTGAAAAAGAAATGGAAATTGAAAGTGAAGATGATGCCGGGAGGATCTTTGAAGAGATCATGCAAAGTGATGTCGCGATTGTATTACAAAATGATCCGGTCAATATTCAACAAAGAATTTCAAAAAAAGAATACATTGAAACGATCGGGCAATTAAAAAAGCATATTCTTCGCGGCGATTGTTACGAGATAAATTATTGCGTGGAGTTTTTTACCGAACATGCAATAGTTAATCCTTTATTGATTTATCAAAAACTTAGCAAAACCTCACCTAATCCTTTTTCCGCGTTATATAAAATAGAAGACAGATGGTTGATCTGTGCCAGCCCTGAAAGATTTTTAAAAAAAGAGGGGAATAAAATTTTATCACAACCGATCAAAGGAACATCATCAAGATTTTTGAAAGATGATAAGAGGGATAAAAAAAGCAAAGAAGAACTTTATGCAAGTGAAAAGGATCGTTCGGAAAATGTGATGGTAGTTGATCTTGTACGCAATGATCTTGCCAGGGTTTGTAAAGAAGGTACAGTAAAAGTGGATGAACTCTTTGGTATTTATTCTTTTCCGCAGGTACACCAGATGATCTCAACAGTTAGCGGTGAATTAAAAGATAAGATTTCCTTTAGTGAGATCATCAGATCAACGTTTCCGATGGGTTCTATGACAGGGGCACCAAAAAGAAGAGTGATGGAATTGATCGACCAATATGAAAGATCAGGAAGAGGAATTTTTTCCGGTGCTGTTGGCTATATAACTCCCGAAAATGATTTTGATTTT
>DASTZB010000492.1:0-11125 GCA_035764525.1 Chitinophagaceae bacterium
TTCTCCCGCATTTTTTACTACGGCATAAGGCAACCGGGAATTCAATGGTGTGTTATGTTCATGTTGCGGCAAGTGTACTGGTTCACCATACACTTCGGATGATGAGGCGTAAAAAACTCTTTTAACTCCCGTGTTCTTGCATAGCTTAAGTACATTCCTTATTCCTTGTAAATCTTCAAGCACCAATACAGGATTTTCAAGAGTACGCTTTACTCCGACTACAGCAGCATAATGAAATACATAATCGAATCCGAAAGTTTGAAAAATAGAGGCAATATCATTGAAATCATTTGCATCAGCTTTGATAAATCTAAACCGATCTGATGCAGGCAAATTCTGATGTCTTCCTGTTAAATAATTATCCACTACTACTACCTGTGCGGCTGTTTTATTCAGCAAATATTCAGCTAATGAACTTCCGATAAATCCGGCTCCTCCTGTTACCAGGATCTTTGTATTATTATTGATCATAATTATTTTTTTTCAACAAGTCCCAACAGGTAATTTCCGTACCCGCTTTTCCTGAGTGGCCCTGCTATTTCAGCTAATTTTTCATTTGAAATAAATCCCATACGATAAGCCACTTCCTCAATGCACCCTATTTTATTTCCTTGTCTCTTTTCAATTACTCTAACGAATTCGCTTGCATCACTGAGTGAATCAAAAGTACCCGTATCAAGCCAGGCCGTACCACGATCCATGATGGCTACCTTCAATTTATTTTTTTCAAGGTAGATTTTATTTACATCAGTTATTTCGTATTCGCCTCTCGCGGATGGCTTTAATTTTTTGGCGATGTCAATTACAGAGTTATCATAAAAATATAGACCTGGCACTGCATAATTTGATTTTGGTTGTTTTGGCTTTTCTTCAATTGAAATTACCATGTTGTTATCGTCAAACTCAACAACTCCATATCGTTCGGGATCAGAAACATGATACGCAAACACACAGCCCCCTTCAATATTTGCTAATGAAGACAATAGCGAAGAGAAGCCAGCACTGTAAAAAATATTGTCGCCCAGTATCAATGCCACTTTATCATTGCCAATAAATGATTCACCGATTACAAAAGCCTGCGCCAGTCCATTTGGTACTTCTTGAATTGCATATTGAAAATTACAGCCTATCTGGGTCCCGTCGCCAAGTAATCTCTTGAATTGTGCGTTGTCCTCAGGCGTAGTTATAATGAGAATGTCTTTTATACCCGCCAGCATCAGAACAGAAAGCGGATAATAGATCATAGGTTTATCGTAAACAGGCATTAGCTGTTTTGAAATAGCTTTTGTGATTGGATATAACCGTGTGCCTGATCCGCCTGCAAGTATAATTCCTTTCATAAACCCAAGCCCCTAAAGGGGCTTTTAGCTGTAATAAAATTTTAATCTCTCTTATGATATTGTAAATCGTAATACTTCTGGTATTCTCCCGATGTAACATTATTTAACCAATCCTGGTTTTGTAAATACCAATCTATTGTTTCGCTTAAGCCTTGTTCAAAAGTTACCGATGGTTTCCAACCAAGTTCTTCGCTGAGCTTAGTTGCATCAATTGCATATCGTTTATCATGACCGGGACGATCTTTTACATAAGTGATTAATGTTTCACTGGTGCCCGGGGCATTTCCTGATTTTTCATCCATCATGTTGCAAAGCAGCTTTACTAATTCAATATTCTGCCATTCATTAAAACCGCCAATATTGTATGTACCGAAAATTTTTCCTTTGTGAAAAATTGTATCAATAGCTCGTGCATGATCTTTTACATAAAGCCAATCACGGGTATATTTTCCATCCCCATAAACTGGCAAAGGCTTTTTATGAATGATATTATTTATAAAAAGAGGGATCAGCTTTTCAGGAAAATGATAGGGGCCGTAATTATTGGAACAGTTGGAAATAATAACCGGTAAATGAAAAGTTTCGCCATACGCTCTTACAAAATGATCTGAAGATGCTTTGGATGCTGAATATGGCGAATTAGGGGCATAAGCGGTTGTCTCAGTAAAAAATCCTTCTTCTCCGAGACTTCCAAAGACTTCATCAGTGGAAATATGATAGAATAATTTTCCGGACAGCTCCTTCCAATATTTTTTGGCTGTGTTCAATAAATTGACCGTACCAATAATATTTGTGTAAACAAAATCAAGTGGTGACAAAATTGAACGGTCTACATGTGATTCAGCAGCCAAATGAATTACACCATCAATTTTATATTCACTAAAGATCCTTTCAAGATCATTTACTTCCAGGATATTTGCCTTTTCAAAAACATAATTAGGCTTGTCTTCCACATCACGCAGGTTTTCAAGATTGCCGGCATAGGTCAACGCATCAAGATTGACGATGCGATAGGATGGATATTTGTTTACAAATAACCTAACGACATGATTTCCGATAAAACCTGCACCACCGGTAATTAAAATATTTCTTTCAAAATTCATGCTGCGAAAATGAGTGAATTTTTTTTATACCAATCAAAAGTTTTTTTTAATCCCTCTACAGGTGATGTGGCAGGGTTGTAGCCCAATAATCTTTTTGCTTTTGAAATGTCTGCAAGACTGTGTTTTATATCGCCGTCCCTTTCCGGGCCGTGGACAGCATCAATATTTTTACCTGAGATATTTTTTAATATGTCAAATAACTCATTCAAGGTGGTTTGCTCTCCTTTTGCAATATTATATACCTCGTTGATCGCTGATACATCATTGGTAAACAGGGCCAAAAGATTAGCTTGCACAACATCTTCAACAAATGTGAAATCACGACTACCGTCACCTGCTCCATTTATAACAGGAGAACTATTGTCAAGTATTGCTTTAATAAATAAAGGTATTACTGCAGCATAAGGGCCAGCCGGATTTTGCTGAGGACCGTAAACGTTAAAATAACGAAGACCTATTAACTCCATATCATACAACTCAGCAAACACCTTTGCATAAAGTTCATTCACCAATTTAGTAACACCGTATGGTGAAATAGGAGAACCGATCTTATCCTCTACTTTTGGAAGACCGGGATGATCGCCATAGGTAGATGAAGAAGCAGCATATACAACTCTTTTTATTTTATTTTCCCTTGCTGCATTAAATATATTTAATGTTCCCGTTGCGTTTACTTCGTGAGTAGTAATGGGATCTTTAACAGAACGTGGTACGGAACCAAGCGCCGCCTGGTGTGAAATAACATCAATCCCTTCAGCAGCACCAAGACAAATTGCATAGTTTCTTATATCGCCTTCAATAAACTCAAACTTACTGTTGTTTTTAAATGCTGATATATTTGCAAATCTTCCTGTTTCAAGATTATCAAGCACTTTCACTGCTGTGATACGATCATCATTCATTAATCTGTGCACAAGATTTGAGCCGATGAATCCTGCTCCACCTGTAACTAATACCGTCATTATTCTGTTGCTTTTGTAGATTATCTTCTTTTGAACAATGTCTTTAGCCTGTCAAAGGAAAAAATCCTTTTCGGTGTATCCTGGCCTTCTTCAATCTCATAATAACCCCCTCCGTAACCATAACCGTAACCATACCGGCCATATCCGTAATAGCCATATCCCGGTTTTAATTTCACATCATTGATGACAATGGAAATTTTTGGCAAACGGTTCTCATGATAAAACTCATCAATTAATGAAATTTGTTTCTTGTATGTATGACCCTGCCGAACAATATAAAGCGTAGTATCAGCAAATTTTCCTAATGTCATTGCATCACTAACCATGCCCACCGGTGCAGTATCTACCAAGATCACATCAAAATTTGCTTTTAACCATTCAAACATTTCTTCCACCCTTGAATCAAGCAAAAGTTCTGCGGGGTTTGGAGGAACAGGTCCGCAGCTTATTCCATAAAGGTTTTCATAACCGGGTATTTTTATCGGCAGATCAGTCATCTGCGCTTTTCCAACAAGAAAGTTAGTGATGCCTTGCTTGCTGCCTAATTTCATACCTGAAAAAAGTTTTGGCTTACGGATGTCAAATTCAAGCATCACCACTTTCTTACCTGCCAATGCCATTACTCCACCAAGGTTTGTTGTAATAAATGATTTACCTTCTGCACTGAATGAAGAAGTGACCATTATTATCGGCTTTTCCACCTTATTCAATATATATTGAAGATTCGATCGTATGATCCTGAATTGCTCTGAAACCATTGAACGATTCGTTTTACTCACAATCATTGATGAACTGCTGTATGAATGACCCACCTCACCGAGAACAGACGCATCAGTTAGTTTTTCAATATCATGCCGTGTATTCACTTTATCATTAATAATTTCCTGGAAGAATATATACATAGCAGGCAAACCGAGACCAAGAATGATCGCTAATAGTTGTATCGCCCTCCTGTTAGGTTTTATTGGGGCATTGGTTGGATAAGCGATTCCCAACACTTTTGAGCCGGAAACAGTTGCCGCCTGCTGCATAGCTGTTTCTTCACGCTGCTCCTGCAAAAATTTATAAAGGGCAAGTTTACTATCTCTTTCTCTTTCCATTTCCAGGAGGCGTTGGATCTTTGCCGGCATTTCTTTCTGTTTATATACCGCAGCGGTTCCTCTTCTATAAAAGTCATCGATAGATGAGTTATAAGCGACCTTTACAATCTTAAGCGTCTCGAGAATATTTTTCCGAAGCTTCTCCAGCTCGGCATTTTTTGCTTGTATCTGTGGATTTTCTTCAGGTATCTTCTGTTCCAGCATTTTTTTTCTTTCTAGCTGCATCACATTGTAGGAATTAACCATTGCACTCAAAGTCTGGTCAGTAACGCTAAGTGCAGAAGGAGTTAATTCATAATTGTTCATCCCATCCTCCAGGTATTCTTTTACCAGATCGATCGTAACGATCTGGTGCTTCAGGTCTTTTGTTTTTTGGTCGGCCTCAGTCTGTTCTTCAAAATAGGCGGCCATCTGCCCCTCATATCCTGATAAATTATTTTCATTAACATACGCTATTCGTTTTGCTTCAATACTATCAAGACTCTGTTCAATTCTTCCAAGCTGTTGTATTATATAATCAAGTCTCTGTTTGATGGTAGCATTCTTATCATCTATACTTGCGTCTTTATAACGTAGCATTAAATTATTAACAATATCGGCAGCCAATGCCGAATTAGTATAATCAATTTGAATATTATAAATACTCGTACCCATGATTTTTGGCGCTACCCGGACAATTGGCGCATAGTTAGCAGCTTGCTCCTGTGTAGACTTCCATTCCACATTATATTCTTTGCCTTTGACCCCACCACTAATTTTGCTAAGTGTAAAAAGTCCGTAAGCATTTCCGAAAATATCACCGAATTTGTATTTGGTTGGCTCTTTGTTTACCCGAAATTCATTCTCGCTTGGAAAAATAAAATTCATTCTAAACGAACTGAAAGAGTCAGTTAGTCTAATAATTTTTAACCGAAAAGGGCATGCGGTGTAAATATTAAGAGTTTTAATTTTACCGACAGCGAAATAACTGGTTTGAAGTTTTACAGAATCAACCACTCTTTCCATCAATGCCTGGGACTTCAGGATCTCAATTTCGGACTGCACATCACTCACATTTTTTGCATTGAAAATCTCAGTGAATTTACTACCGCCGCTCCTGTTTGATTCATCCTGCTTAAAGGAGAGTGTGCCGGTTACCCTGTAAATTGGCGTAGTATAACGGAGGTATAGATAAGCACCGAGCAGGCAAAGCGCAACCGATATCAGGAATACGGGAAGAAACCTGACGTACTTAAAGAAAAGATCTTTTATCGATAAATTACCAAGGTCTTTATTACCGGTCTGATTGCCTTCCATTATTAAATAGAAATACGTTTATTGGTGGAATATATTATATAATAATGCCAACATATTGATCACACTGAAAGCAATACCAAGTCGCTGGTTAAATACCTGCTCGCTTAATCTTGCTTTGTTCTTATTTGGATTTACCAGAACAATATCATTTTGCCTGAGAAAATAATAAGGAGATTCAAAAAGATTTTTGGATGAAAGATCTATGGTTCCATGCTCAATTGTTGAATCCGTCGGCCGCAGAATTACAATATCATTTTTTTTACCATATATTGTTACATCACCAGCCAGGCCAATAGCTTCCAATATTGTTACTTTTTCGCTGGGTATCGTTATAGGACCAGCTCTTGCTACTTCACCCAGCATTGTAATTTTAAAATTAAGAAGCCTGACCATGACAGTGGGATTTGATAAAGGTCCAGTAACTTTTTTTCTTATTTCCTCAGAAAGCTGTGCTTTGGTTAATCCCTCTGCCTTTATTTTTCCTATTCTTGGATATTGTATATAGCCATCGAGATCCACAAGAAAACCCCTTGTCGATTCGGAACCGGTACCGGCATTCACAAGATTGTACATCGCATCAGTTGCTCCCTGATCAATTGCGTCGCTATAAACAATTATAGACAAAATATCGCTTTTCTGAATCAATGGTTCAGGGTATTTCACCTGCACTTTACCTGATGTGTCTGTAAAATCCTGAACGTACCCGGGTGGTTTCTGTGTTTTACAGGAGGAAATTAATATAACTGCAAAAATAGAAAAGATAACGAGGGAGAGGATTTTCATGAAGGCGATATTGGTTTTTTAGTGGATTTCCGTTTTCAAATATAACGTTTGTTTTATTTTATTCTAACAGAAGCCAGCTTTGTTTTTTCAACAGATGCTACCAGCACATAGCCGAGACTGTCAATCGCCACCGTTGCTTTCTTATGTTTTACTTCCAACACCTGCCCTTCCTGATCCATTAGTGGCCCTGTTGTTATTTTCACCCGTTCATTCACCTTTATTTCAATGGGTTTCACTTCTACATTTTCATACTCATCTAAAAATCGTTTGATAGCATTGATCTCCTTTTCCTTTATAACAGCAGGCTTTCCCTGCCAGTATACAAAGTTGATAACCCCCGGTGTCATTCTTACTTCTGTTCGATCCTCATCATTTACTTTCACAAAAACATACGACTTGAACAGTGGTTCTTCCACTACCTTCACCCGATCACTCCATTTTCTTCTTACTTTATTGAGCGGGCAATATCTTTCTACACCTTTATCTGCCAGCAGCTGGTTTACTTTCTTTTCCCATCTTGGCCGTGTATAAACGGCTAACCATTTTCTTATGCCCACCAGAACTTTTTTTGATGGCTTCGCCATCTCAGTCACATAGATAGTTTTCATATGACTGGTTTCCAGAAATGAATTTTTCTGAATCGAAACGGGTAGTTACGATTCGGTTGCAAATATAGGGCGAAATGTGACTGAGGGTAAAGCAAACCGGTCGGATTCTGAGTGATTTGTCCCCACGAGTTAATAACTACAGTCCGGTTATCCAATATTGAAATTGTAGTTTAAAGCCTTATTCTTTTTAAATTACCTTAGCCGAAAACCCAATTACTTTGAATAAGCGTTTTTATTCTCTTGACGTTTTTCGTGGTGCCACTGTTTGCCTTATGATTTTAGTAAATAATCCGGGCACCTGGTCGCATATTTATTCGCCTCTTGAACATGCGCCATGGCACGGACTTACACCCACAGACCTTGTGTTCCCATTTTTTTTATTTGCTGTGGGCAATGCCTTAGCATTTATAATGCCAAAACTGGAAGCAGGCGGAGACGCTATGTTTTGGAAAAAAGTTTTGAAAAGAACTGTGTTAATCTTCCTGATCGGCCTTTTTTTGAACTGGTGGCCTTTTGTTACTGAAGTAAATAGGATTATTGAAGGGACTAATGACTTTCAAAAAGAAACAATATTTAAAGGCTTTACCTGGATCGATTATACCAAGAATAAAGCAGGGGAAATTATAGAAGTTATCAGAGGTGTAAGAGTATTGGGGGTGTTGCAGCGAATTGCCCTCTGCTATTTCTTTGCATCTATAATTATATATTACCTGAAAGTAAGAAAGGCTTTTTTAGCCAGTCTTATTTTACTGCTCATTTATTGGATGCTATGTTATATCGGCAACCCAACAGATCCGTATAGTTTACAAGGTTGGTTTGGAACCGATATAGATAAATATATTCTTTCAGAATCACACATGTATAAAGGCGAAGGAATTCCATTTGACCCTGAAGGGCTGATGAGTACAATGCCCGCAATTGTGCAGGTAATATTCGGATATGTTGTTGGTGATTATATTCAAAAGAAAAGCAAAGGGGTGGAAATTCCTCAATTTGAATTCGAGAAATCAGCAATCAGCTCGCCTAATCCCTATCAAATGCTTAGTGGTTTATTTGTCGGTGGTGTTGCTATGATCCTGACAGGTTTTTGCTGGGACATGGTTTTCCCGATCAATAAAAAAATATGGACAAGTTCCTACACTATTTATACATCAGGGCTTGCTACTATTACTATTGCCACCATGATCTATTTAATAGAATATAATAATATGAAAGGCTGGCTCAGCAAATTTTTTGATGTGTTTGGGAAAAATGCGTTATTTGTTTTTGCTCTGAGTGCTTTTTTGCCAAGAACACTTGCATTAATAAAACTGGGCGATGGAGTAAATCCATGGAATTGGTTGTATAAAAAAGTTTTGATACATACACCTGGTGCGCCGGAAAATGGTTCTCTCGCTTATGCACTTTGCGTCATTACTTTTATGTGGTTAATTTGCTGGTGGATGGATAAAAAGAAAATTTATGTGAAAGTATAGTTTGGCGAAAAAAATCAACAATTCAAAATACTGGTTTTTAGCATCCTGCACTAATTCCTCGCAAACACTTGTTATCAGTCTTATTTCAACTGGCACGGTAATTGAAAATTGGTAGATACATACCAAAAACCAGTGTTATGAAAAAGAATATTCAAAAGAAAAAGCAGAAAAGACAGGTTCAAACTAAAAAGTCAAGCTTTTCAGATTATAAAGAAGATTTTGTGATCACAGAACAAGAAGAAAAAGAAGGTGGGTATTTTGGTGGCTATAATTTTAAAACAATTACTACATAAATATTTTCTCATAAGCAGTTAGTTTTGGTTGCGACCTCTGTTTCTACAGAGGTTTTTTATTTTACTGAAAATGAAATAAGCTTTAACATTTCTGTTTATGTATGGAACAACCGAACTGCATCTATACTAAAACAAAGAGATGAAACAGCTATATTTTATTTGTGTCACTATGGTCACGTTTACCAGCTCATGTAACTCGTCCAAAGAAACTATGCAATCATATGCTCCGTTATATAATACCAAATGGTCATTAAAGAAAATTCATGATAATGACAATGAAGTGATCGTAAATACAAAAGCCTTTATATGCTTTGATAAAGAAAAAGGAAGTGCCGGTGGGATTGGCAGTTGTAATAGCTTTGGCAGCACTGCTACTATTAATGGCAACGAAGTAAACTTTAAAAATATTTTCTCAACAAAAATGTATTGCGAGCAGGTTCAACAAATCGAAAACAAATTTTTAGGTAGCTTAAATAAAATAACCCGTTATGAAATAAAAGACCAATCATTACTTCTTTATAGAGATAAAGAAGTGTTATTAGAGTTTATTGGTACAGCAGAAATAAAAAGCACCGAATAACGTTGCTTTTTAAAATTACTCACCCATCACCTCATCTCTCCCCTTTTTTTTCCAGCTTTTATGCTTTGCTCCATCCATCTTTACGATCTTTGGGGTGAACTTCCCAACAACGTCTACCAATGCTTTCTGGGATTGCATCACAACTTCAATGTCCTTGTAAGCAAATGGTGATTCATCTAATCCGCCACCTAACAATTTTACATTATGCTTCTCCAATTCTTCTTTGAATTGCTTATCTGTTACAGCTTCCATTGCTCTTGTACGGCTCATCTTTCGTCCTGCACCATGTGATGCAGAATTTACAGAAGCAACTTCACCTTTACCTTTTACTATAAAACCAGGTGCGGTCATCGAGCCGGGAATAATTCCCAATACATTTTTACCGGCAGGTGTTGCTCCTTTACGATGAACGATCAGGTCTCTTCCTTCCCATTTTTCTTTCCATGCAAAGTTGTGATGGTTCTCTACCATCTTCATTGGTTGTCGTCCCAATTGCTTTGCGATCTTATCATGAATTACATGATGACAGGCAGATGCATAATCACCCGCAAGATTCATAGCATTCCAGTATTCTATTCCTTCTTCTTCATCCAAACTTAACCATGCAAGATTTTTTGCTTCGGCAGGTAAACGTCTTTTGCTGATCGCAACTTTTGTATAATGGTTTGCAATGTTTGCTCCCAATGCTCTTGACCCTGAGTGTGACAACAAACCAACATAATTTCCCGGTTCAACACCCAGCACATTATCTTTCTCATTGATCTCGACAACACCAAATTCAACAAAGTGATTACCTGAACCGGAGGAACCTAATTGTTTCCATGCTCGTCCATGCAAATTTTTCAGCAATGGCATTTGATAAAACAATTCACTCTCCATCACTTCATGGTTTTCTGCCCTATCAAATTGTTGTCCGCTACCAAATAAGGTTGCTTCTAATAATTCTCTTGTAAAATAATTTTCTTTTTGTGTCAATTCTTTTGGGTCGATATCAAAAACACTCAAACACATTCTGCAACCAATATCAACACCGACTCCATAGGGAATAACAGCATTCTCTGTAGCCAATACTCCACCGATTGGCAAACCATAACCGCTATGTGCATCGGGCATTAATGCTCCAGCTACACTGATCGGCAATTTTGCTGCCTGGTACATTTGATGCATGGCTCCCTCTTCAATATGTTCCTGTCCGAAGACATTGAATTGGATACCGCTTTGATTCAATGAAATATTTTGTCCTTCAAGTTCTGGCTTTGGAAGAAGTTGTTTTGCAATTAAACCCAATACTTCATCGCTCGCATACTCATGTGGTGATTGCAACACTTCTTTCAATATTTCAAATGCTTTTTCTTTTGAATGATGTTTGAAATTCTTTTCCATCACATTCATCGCAATGCTGATCACCGATCCTTCCGGGTAACCTAATGCTCTGATCTCTTTTCCTTGTATTTTTAATTTGCTCATAAAATCAATTTAAAATTACTTCAATTCTTGCCGATAGAATTACCAACTGTACAAGCGTGCGACGGAATCCTTCCACCTCGCTTTGCCCGGTGTCAGGACAGGCTGGTGCAAATCTTGT
>DASTZB010000493.1:0-8526 GCA_035764525.1 Chitinophagaceae bacterium
AATTGGTTTGCCGGCTGCTTGCGCTTCTATTAAACTTACTGGCGTGCCTTCATTAAGTGATGTCAATCCAATAATATCAAGACCGGCACAAATCGTATCTACATCTGTTCTCCATGATGTAAAAATTATTGGATGTGGGTGCAGTGAGTCAGTGTGTCGTGTGTATTTTAATTCCAGTTCATTTGCCATTTGTTCAATTGTGCCCCTGCTTTCGCCATCACCAATAATAAAAGCTTTGATCCTTACAGTTGTATTATCCAAAACATATTTTAGTGCTTTTAAAAAAAGCGAATGATTTTTTATTGGCACAAGCCTCCCGATGATTCCGATTGCAACTGTATTATTATCCAATCCAAACTCAGTTCTGAATTTATTTCTCTTTTCATCCTGGTTGATAATAAAATTATCGAGGTCGAGCCCGAGTGGGATTACGCGGAATTTATCAGCGGCAGCAATTTTGAAATCACCGGACAATTCTTTTTTCTGTACATCGCTTATCGCCACTATCGCATCAGATAAACCGGCAAGATATCTTTCAGTTCTTATAAAAAAATTTGTCTTTAAAGAATTAAAATATGAATGGAAAATATGGCCATGAAAAGTATGGACGATCACAGGTACATTAGAATGATTTGCAGCCAATCTTCCCAATGCTCCGGATTTTGCTGCATGTGTATGAACAATATCAGGCTTGAATTCTTTAATTAATTTCTTTAATTTATTATATGCGGCCCAATCATTATAAGGAGAAATTTGTCGTTTCATTTCAGGAATACAGGTAGGGTCAATATTATTTGCTGTAGCTAAAAAATCAGCATCTTGTTCATGATCTTCTTTACCTCCAATAACAAGTAACGTTTCAAAGTCAGGCTGCATGTATCGGGAAAGATACACCGCGTTTTTCGAGGGACCACCAATGATAAGTCGATTAAGTATTCTTAAAACTCTTGGCATTTATTGGTGCAAATTATATTAGAATAGTTGTATAAAAGATAATGCCAATAAAAAAATAAATGTTCTTTTCAGGTTTCCCAGCCATTGAAAGATAGTTGGATGAAACCATAACGCCGATTCGTTTGCAATCGCAGGCTTTGTCGAAGGTCGCTCGCCATTAATAAAGGATTGCACCACTTGCTTGAGTACCGGAAGAACTGTGGCATATTGAATATAGGGATATGTATAAAAATTATTTTCCTTACCAGGTTCTGCAAAAACCTGTTCAATGATTCCACCGGTATCAACGCCAGCATCTACATAGTGTATGGTAGTACCAAACAGATCTTTTTTTCCCTTTGCAATTGCCCAATATCCTCCATGAACTCCCCTGTAGGCTGGCGTGATCCCTGTATGAATATTTACAAATGGAGCAGAAACCGACTCCAATGTTTTCTTAGAAAGTATTCTTGTTCCGTTAACAATTAAAAGATCCGGTTTTAACTCCTGCAATAATTGTCTCCCTTTTGAAGAACTAAGCTTATCAATCTTCTTAATTTTTTCTGCAGGAATATCTGTGAGGTCAAGATGGTATTGTGCTAAAATCTTTTTCCTTTTCTTCTGTGAAGTTAATTTTAAAAAAGGAAAGGCCGTCAGCATAAAGATCACCTGTCCGACAGCATTCCAAAATCCGATGAACTTAACTCTTCGCCTGAACTGCTCTGTTTTCGAAATTGTCTTTTCAAAAACTACAGTCTCGATCGGAAAATGTTGGTTGAGATAATTATAAACGATCGTCGTCGAATCACAATCTCTCGTCAATAAAACAATTTTCATCTTCTCGTGGTTTATTTGATATTGGAATATATCTCAAACATGTTTTGAGATTCAATTTTTCCCTCGTGGTTTAACTGGCTATAAAATTTTAAAACCTGTTCAAGGAATTTAAAATTCTCATCCATGTATTTTCCGAAATTATGCGGGTGCCACCATAGCTGATAAACGAGGCCCTGTTTTGCTGCAAATTTTATTCCTTGCTTTATTCGTCTGAGCTTTAAGCCATCAAACATTTTAAATTTCGGATTATGTGGCCGGAGAAAACGGCTCGCAGGCACATTAATAATTTCACTTACAGTCGGAACAGGATGACAATGATGACCAGTTATATTAATGTATGTATCGGCAAAACGTACTCCTTTTCTGAAAATGTTCTCATTTTCCCTGGATAGTGGTTTATAAGCACCTGAAAGTTCATTGCCTCGGTAGATCTTAATTCCTTCCTCCAAACAGGTCGTAATATGTTCATCCGAATATTGATTACGTGGGAAAACTATACTTTTTATTTCGATACCTTTTTCCTTTGCAATGCCGACCGCAGAATGCAGATCACTTTTAAACTGCCCGATCGTTGTGTTCTTTTCAAGCGTATAGAAATGAGAAAAGGTGTGTGTGCCGATCTCCTGGCCGGGTGTTCTTTTTATTAGCTCAATAAGTACAGGTGCAAAATGATAGATTTCTTCCAACTCATTTTGTTCAATGTAAGAGTATGGATCGTATTCCTTTTTTTTATAGTTGGGACGTTCTGCAGGTAGGTATTTTATGATTTCTTTTTTCTCATTAAAAAAAAGAAAGCCCACCGTCGCCCATGTGCAATGCACATTGTATTTGGAAAATAATTCAAGCAGGCGGGGAACAACTTTGTGAACGTTGCGGATATTCTCCCCATAGCTTTCCAGTGTACGATGATCTCTTACACCCCAGAAAAGCTCGAAGTCGAGTGATATGGTAAAGATCCCTTTACTCACAAAAATGGTTTTACATAAAATATCTCTTGTACCAATGCTGAAAAACGATCAATACCCAAAGCTGCTCGACGATATGACCGGGAGCGGTAGAGTAAAGCTGTTTTTTCATACAGTTGATAAACTCAATATTAAAGATGTCTTGTTCTTTTACAAATTTTTCGTTTAGTAAATCATCAAAAATGTATGTGTGCAGTTCTTCACGAAACCATTTCAGCATGGGGATCTCAAATCCTTTCTTTCCACGATTATAAATTTCAGGGGGCAAAATATTCCGGAATGCATCCTTTACAACTGTCTTTCTTCCTCCCTTATTTATTTTATATTCTGATGGTAATGTGAATGCAAACTCCACAACATGATGGTCAAGGAAAGGTGAGCGGACTTCCACGCTGTTTGCCATGCTCATCAGGTCAACTTTCACCAGCATATCACTTATAAGTACAAGATCAAGATCGGTTTTTAATACGGAATTAAAATCCGCATTGATATTAGAAAGATATTTTTCTTTTACTGAATCAATAATAGCATTATTGATCTTATCACCCGTTTCTTTTGCAATCAACTTATCAATGTCTCCCGCTGAAAAAGTCGACGCCCAATGCCAATAGCGTTCCTTTGCAGAAAGTCCGGCACCTTCTGCATACCGATCCAATTGTCTTACAAGATCAGAGAAACGATTGTTCCTGCTCTTGGGCAGAATTTTCCAAACAGGAGCACCCAACTTCACAAGACTGCCCGCTAACGATTTTTTTCTCGCCTGCCATTCAGCATAATGCTTATTATACCCGGCAAACACTTCATCACCACCATCACCTGAAATAGCTACTGTTGCATGTTTTCTTACTTCCATGCAAAGAATGAATTGTGGCAATGAGGCTGAATCCGCAAATGGTTCATCCAAATAATCCAGCACATCATATATATGAGATAAATAATCATCAAACCCTAAACGAAATGTTGCGTGATTGGTTTTAAACTTTGCCGCAACCAATTCAGCAAAATGAGTTT
Organism: Chitinophagaceae bacterium; assembly: GCA_035764525.1. Lineage (GTDB taxonomy): Bacteria > Bacteroidota > Bacteroidia > Chitinophagales > Chitinophagaceae > VBAS01. The sequence continues at coordinate 3,747 of DASTZB010000493.1, forward strand.
CATCAAAATATTGTTCATCTTTAAACCCGATTGAAAAAGTGTTCAACGATTTTTGATGCCGACTAGCTAATGCCACGATAACCGAAGAATCGATACCGCCACTTAAAAAAGCACCAAGTGGCACATCACTTATCAGCCTTTTTACTACTGCATCTTCCAATAATGGAACAAGATCTTTTTGTGCCTGTTCGTAAGATGGAGCATTTTTATAATCATAACCAGGGGAAAGATTATACCATTTTTTTTCCTCAATGTTTTTGCCCTTAAGTGTTAGCCAGGAACCGGGTTCAATTTTTCTTACATGCCTCAGCATGCTCATTGGCTGAGGAATGTAAGACAACTGGAGATAAAGCTGCAATGCCTCATAATTTAATTCTTTGGGTATTCCAAAGTCATAAAGCGCTTTTAATTCAGACGCAAAAATGAAGCGGTCATCATCAATAAAAAAATTCAGCGGTTTTTTTCCAAACCTGTCTCTTGCAATAAATAACTCTTTTGTTTGGATATCATAGATGGCAAAAGCAAAAAAACCTTCCAGTAACGGAAGGCATTTCTCTCCTTGCTTTATAAAAAGTTCCAGTAATATTTCAGTGTCTGAACTCGTACGGAGATGTTGCCTTTCTTCGTCACTAAAATATTTACTGCGGAGTTCCTGGTAATTGAAAATTTCCCCGTTAAAAATAATTGCATAACGCTTCGTCTTATCCCACATTGGTTGATTAGCTGCTGCACTGGTATCAATGATCGCCAATCTTCGCTGCGCTAGCCCCATGTCTTCGCATAGATAAATGCCTTCGTCATCAGGTCCTCTTGTCTGCAGAGTTCGGATGGATTGTCGTAATTTCGAAACCTGTTGTCGGCCCGTCTCTGTCAAAGCAACTATGCCAGCAATTCCACACATACAATATCCTTGATTGTTATGCAATATATCACTATAACTGATTTCATTTTACTTCCTATATACCTTTTTATCATTTTTGTTTTTGCCGCTTATTATAGAAATAAGTATTATCCAAATAAGCATCCTTTCAGGAAATTTTTTATGTGGGCTTTTGGACTAAAGATATTTGGTGGAATTTTTGTTGGATTAATTTACCACTATTATTATAAAGGCGGGGATACTTTCGAATACTGGCATCATTCAATTGTTATAAATTCTTCTTTACAGGAATCGTTTGTTACCTGGTTGAAACTTATCACCAGATTTGGAGATCAATATGATCCAGATATGTATCCCTATGTGGGACAAATGATGTGGTACGAAAGTCCGCCAGATTATGTGGTTCCGCAGGTCGGTGCGTTTTTAGGCCTGTTTACTTTGAACACATATTTACCGACAACCGCAATCTATTCCGCATTGTCATTTATTGGCATATGGAAATTGTTTGTTGTGTTTACCAAATTATACCCCAGGCTGATAAAGCAAATGGCTTTTGCATTTTTGTTTATCCCAAGCGTGGTGTTTTGGGGCTCAGGCTTCATGAAGGACACTATTACTTTTTCCTGTATCGGCTGGGTTACTCATTTTTTCTATATAATTTTTTATGAAAACAAAAAAATCATAGCCAATTCAATATTTGCATTAATCTTTCTATATATAATTTTTATTGTCAAATCCTATATTGTGATGGCATTTCTACCTGCAGCATTGCTTTGGGGTGTGGGTATGCTTTCTTATAAGATAAAAGATACCAGGCTGATTCTTTTTGCAAGATATTTTTTATATGCTTCAGCCATTATTGGCCTAATAGTAGTAGGTGGTAAATTACAAACCGAAATGTTTGGAGAATATAATGTTGAAAGCGTTGCCTATAAAGCCTCAGCAACACGAGATTATTTATATAGAATTTCTAATGAACAGGATGGTTCCGCATATACGCTTGGTAATTTTGATCCCACTTTGTTAGGAATGCTGGAGCTGGCACCGGCAGGAATAAATGTCACTTTATTTCGTCCATACCCATGGGAGGCACGAAAGCCAATAGTGATGTTATCAGCACTGGAAGCTTTATTTTTCCTGGGTTTTACTATTGCGGTTATTTTCCGAAACAATCCTCTAAGGGTTATTACAAGAATTTTGGCCGATGAAACGCTTCAATTTTGCCTGATTTTTACAATAGTCTTTGCCTTTGCTGTTGGTGTTTCCACCTCTAATTTTGGTTCTTTGGTACGATATAAAATCCCTTGCCTGCCATTTTATGCTGCATTTCTATTTATTATTTTTAACCCTCCAAAACAAGAACTCGCACTGAAAATTAGAAAAGTAAAACAAATAGTATAGGAATTTAAAAGTCTCTATTTTTTGGTATAAAACGCTTTTATGGTCATGCCAATACCTAGAAGACTCAGGCAGGAGTTAGTAATTTGCTTTATGCTTTGAAGAACAGATGATTTTGCAATTCTGCTTCGAAGTACTTCATCTGCATTTTTATTTGTTAAATGGTGTTTATCTTCAGCTGCCTTGCTGCCCTGATAATGTAAAACACTTATTCCCGTAGTTTCTAGTTTGACTTTCCGGAATCCTGATTGCTTCAAAAGCCTGTTCAATGTTTTTTTTGTGTAATAAGATAAATGTTCCGGATATTGAATAATATCATATTTGGCTTTCGTAATCCTTCGCACATAAGAATTAAAATTGGGTGTTGTAATATAAAACAGTCCGCCTTTCCTAAGAAGCTGATAAATATTTGAAACTTCTTCCCTGGGATTGTTGATATGCTCGATAGTTTCTGAGGAAACAATTATATCAAAATCTTTTTCTTCAATATTCTCTGACCTTAGAATACCAGCATACATTTTTATCCCCTTTTTTTCGCATATTTCTATAGCTCTTGAAGAGAATTCAGTTCCATATGCCCGCCAACCTCTTTTTATAGCTAATTCCAATATCCAACCTTCACCGCAACCAACGTCAAGTATGCGATTATTCGAACGGTATTTTTCGAACGAATCAAGAAGATTTTCGAGACTTAACCTTGTGGGACCGGGCATTTCATTTTCATTTTCATAAGCATACACAGAGTAATAATTTTCCAGCTCCATGTTAGTGGGTATTTTTTTCATGAATATAAATCCGCAATCTTTGCATTTTAAAAGTTCATGACGCTCATACCCACGCAACCCATGAATTTTAGTGCCATTACAAACCAGGCATAATTTATGAAAAGACTCAGACATAGATAAAGCTTATTCATTTATAAATAAAGTAAGAAAATTAATTGAGGCACTCGTTAGGCTATATTCATCAACAACATGTTTTCGTCCTTTTTCTGCCATTTTACTGCGGAGCTGTGGGTCACTTATAAGAATTTTTAAATATTCGATCCATTCTTTTTTGTTCGCAGCAATAAATCCATTTTCCTTATGATGGATTATTTTAGGATTAACTCCTACCGGTGAAGCAATTGTAGGTATACCGCAAGAAAGATATTGAATCAGTTTAAAACCACATTTGCCTTCAAACCATGGTCCTTCTTTTAATGGCATAATACCGATATGCATTTTCAGTAGATCTTCTTGTTCAGTTTCCAATTCCCATTGTTTGTAAATAAAATCGAAATTCCAATCGGGAGGTTTGTTAGATATTATAAAGAAATCAAAATCAATTTCTTTTTTCAACTCTGGAATAACTCCTTCAATTACTTCGAGATTGTGCAATGTTGTGTGTGTTCCCGTCCATCCTACAACTATTTTGCTCCCTTCATTTTGATCTTTTTGTTTATAATGCCCATGTTCTGTATCTACTACCGTTGGGATCAGGAAAACTGCAGCATTATATTTCCGGGCATATTCGCATAAAAAATCATTACCAGCCACTACTTTATATGACCATTTAATTATATACTTGATCTTCCAAGTTGCTTTCAACCACTTTTTCATGAAAGATATATCTTCTCCACCCGGGATCCAGATAGCATCGTCATACTCATGAATAATTTTTTTTCGAAAAATTTTTGCAAGCAGCCATTCAAAAACAGGAGGACCAAGTGGTGTAGCTTCCCGGTGTATGAATATGTAATCGGCTTTTGTTGATTGAAAGAGATGATCGATCCTTCTGAAGAAACCTTTCACCGTTCCCCATGCTTTTAAGAATCTATGCCCAGGTTTATATAAAATATCCCATGCTTTTTTATCAAGAAAGGTTAATAGCTTAAAAGAGTATCCTTCTTTATCAAGTCTTGGCAAAAATAATTCAACCCTAAAACGTTGCGACGGGGCAACGCCTATTGGATAAGGAACCCAAAAGTGAATAACAGGATTGCGCTTGTCCAAAAAAAATAATTACTTTTTATTTATTCTTTCTAATAAGGCTTTCACACCTGAATTAAATCTTTTAACCTGTCCACCGAGTCCTTCAGTATTTACATAGATCGTGTTATGTTCAGGCCCAACTTCACTTTCAGGCCTTGTCTTCGTGTAATAGTATGTGGCAATAGATTTCCGGTTAACATCATTCGGAGTTTTTAATGGTTTTGGATGACCATGAAATGAAATCTCATTTGTTTCAAATATTACACAACGATTAAGTTCTGGCGCATATTTGCCCAATAAAGTTTTCTTATCATTCGATAAATCCCATAGCTCCAGGTGCCCTTCATATTCATCTTTCCAATCTTTATTCATATACACCAAAACGTTTAATCGCCTGTGATGTTTTGTTGTCGGGTGAAAATTATAATCAACATGAACGTTTAAAAATGCACCATTAATTGATTGATGTAGTCCGCCTCCAAATAATTCAGGATCGCCTTCGAGGTCATCTATTTCTGAAACATATTCC
>DASTZB010000494.1:0-13596 GCA_035764525.1 Chitinophagaceae bacterium
ATTATTCCTAACATTGATAAATCGCAGTTTCCGGATTAAATGAAAAAAGATATTTCAAACAGAGAAGATTTGTTAAAACTCCTTACTCTTTTTTACAATAAGCTGTTAGCTGATAAATCCATCAGTTATTTGTTTACAGATATCGCGAAAATTGATTTACCGCATCATCTTGATATATTGGTAAATTTCTGGGATAGTGTTTTGTTTCAAAATGATGTGTACCGTAAAAATGCGATGCAACCGCATTTGACATTGCACCAGCAATCGCCGCTGCAAAAACATCATTTTGAAACATGGCTTACGTATTTTAACGAATCGATAGATGAACTGTTTGAAGGAGAAAAAGCGTTTCTTGCCAAAGAGAGAGCTTTAAGCATCGCTACCGTAATGCAAATAAAAATCAGCCAGTTGAACTAGATTTTGCCGGGGAAGCAAAACATGATTAATTCCATAAAATTTTACATGGCATTTTTTTAATTTTTTTCTGCCTGCTGTTTGTGTAATCCGGTGGGTGAGCTCATCATTGAAGCAAATGAATGCTTATGCAGCGCCTATCATTTGCTTTAGACCCCCGGTATTTCCAGGTAATATTCCAGGCCGTTTTTCTCAGCTATGGAATTTTTTTTCTTCATTGGAATGCCGATTGGCAACATTATATTATTAGTATAGGAGGATGTGTATTATTTCAATATACAGCTGACTCAATGAAGGCCAAAAGATTTCTAAAGCTCAGTGAATTTGATCGATGGGGTTTTAGCGTACTCATCAGTGCTATGAGCCTATGTCTCTTATTAAAAACCAATGATTGGTATGTGAGCTTGCTTGCAGCTTTTTTAACTGTCGCCTCAAAATATGTTTTACGTTTTAATAAGAAACATATTTTCAATCCATCGGCGTTTGGTATTATAGCAACAATACTTCTTACAAAAGATGCATGGTTAAGCCCCGGTCAGTGGGGAAGTAATGCCGTGATCTTTTTCGGAGTAATCACATTCGGAACAATTGTAGTAACAAGAGTGCAGAAGTTAGATATCAGTCTTGCATTCCTGCTAACATTTATCGGTTTGCTTTACTGGCGGCAGGTTTATGTGCTTGCCTGGCCAATGGATTATTTTATCCATTCAGTAAGTACAGGAAGTTTATTGCTGTTCACTTTCTTCATGATCAGCGATCCGAGAACGTCGCCGAATCATCCAATTGCAAGAATCATCTGGGCTGTTCTTATTGCAGCCGTATCATTTTATCTCGCTGCTTTTAAATGGAAATATAATACGCCGGTTTGGGTGTTGGTAGCGGCTGGCCCTCTTGTCCCATTGCTTGATAAAATCTTTAAAGCAAAGGAATTTCACTGGACCTCATCAACTATACAATTCAATTTTATAAATAAACTAAAACAAATGGTCATGAAGCCAATAATGAAAAAAGGAGCTGCAATAATTTTATTGTCAGCAATGATAACACATGAAGCAGCTGCCTTCTGCGGATTTTATGTAAGCAAAGCTGATGGCACATTGAAAAACAAAACGTCACAGGTTATTCTTGTGAGAGACGGGAATCGAAATGTGATCACTATGTACAATGATTTCAAAGGAGATTTTAAAGACTTTGCAATGGTGGTTCCTGTGCCGGTCGTGTTGCAAAAGAAGGACATTAAGGTAGTTGATCAGGCAATATTCAATACATTGAATGAATACAGTAAACCAAGATTAGTAGAATATTATGATCAGAATCCTTGTGCAAAATATGAATATGATAAAGCGTTGCAGGGAAAAGCACCCGGCGTAATGAATGAAGTAGTAATACGGGGATATAGTACAATGCAAAAAAAAGATCTCGGAGTCAAGGTAGAAGCAAAATATCTCGTTGGTGAATATGATATTCTTATTCTCTCTGCAAAAGAGTCTTCCGGTTTGAAAACATGGTTAGAGGAAAATGAATATAAAATCCCTCAAGGTGCGGAGGAAGTATTGGCGCCTTACATCAAAAGCAATTTGAAATTCTTTGTGGTCAAAGTAAATGAAGCGGAAAAGAAAAAACTGCCTGGCAATTTTCTTCGTCCTATCCAAATTAGTTTTACTTCTCCAAAATTTATGCTACCTATTCGCCTCGGTATGGCCAATGCCGATGGTGATCAGGATATGATCGTTTATGCATTTACAAAAAAAGGAAGAATTGAAACAACCAACTACAGGACGGTATCTCTACCGACGGGGAAAAATATTCCCTTGTTTGTGAAAAATAATTTTGGAAATTTCTATGCTAATCTTTTTCAGAACCAATGGGATAAAGAAGGCAAGGCGCTTGCCATGTTAGAATATGCGTGGGATGTGAGCCCAAAAAACTATGTGAAATGCGATCCTTGCGTGGCAACTGCGCCTTCAACACAGGATCTTGTCCAGGCAGGTGTTTGGTGGCTGAATCGTGATTGGACTAATTATGATGACGTATATGACAATGATGATTATTCCGATAAGGTTTACTTCACAAGATTGCATATACGTTATAACAGGAAATCATTTCCACAGGACCTTATGTTCCAGGTAACGCCAAATACCGACAACTACCAGGCTAGATATGTGATCACTCATCCTGCCACCGGTGATTTCAATTGCGAAGATGGTAAAAAGTACTTGAAAGAATTAAAACAGCGAAGAATAGATGAGTTGGAAATGCTTACCTACCTGACTGGAAAAGATTATAGTGATTGGGATGTGGTAACGGAGCAACCGGAAGAAAAGTATGTACCGAAAGAAGCATCATATGCATCAATTGCGCCTTCACTTCAAAACAAACCTAAAAAAGATAAAGGAATTTTGTTTGCAACATTTGGTGTAGTTGGATTGGTCTTTCTTGCCGGTTTCAGGCGAAAAGAAAAGAATAGTTGACCCTCAAAAGTAAGGGCTTGCTAAAACGAGCTCTTACTACTTATTTCAAATACCAATTTTCATAGCGCATTAAAGACTCAATAAAATAATAGTCGGCATAAGTAAGCGGTACATCCACTTCCGATTTTCCAGGTAAATGACCGACACTATGTTTTAAAATAAACCCACCATTAGTATTTACAGAAGCTCGGTATGTTGAAGAAAGATTTTTGAGAATAGTTACAGCTGTATTTAAATATTCTTCGCGTTGTTCTCTGTTTCCATATTTAGCCAATTCCAATAAAGCCGAACACATGATAGACGCAGCAGAAGCATCACGATAAGTATTTGGGATTTCGGAAGCATTGTAATCCCAGTATGGAATTTTATCAGCGGGCATGTTTTGATGATGCAATAAAAATTTTGCAATATTATTAGCCATGTCCAGATATTCTTCATGTTTTGTTTCCCGATACATCATTGTAAAACCATACAAACCCCATGATTGCCCCCGTGCCCATGCTGATTCATCAAAAGCTCCCTGCGCCGTATATCCCCTTATTTTTTTCCCTGTGATCGTATCATAATCGATGACATGATATGAACTGAAATCATTTCTGTAATGATTCTTCATAGTTGTATTTGCATGTGTAATTGCAATTCTACAAAAGGAAGAATCACCACTCAGCCTTGTCATCTCGCATAGAAATTCAAGGTTCATCATATTATCAACTATAACCGGGAATTGCCAGCGGCTGCTATTCCATGATTTGATACAACCAATTAAAGGATTAAATCTTGTTGATAAAGATCCCGCACCAGTGATCATTATATTCTTATAAGAATTATCTTTTGTTAACCTATACCCGTTACCATAACTGCAATAAAGCATAAACCCAAGATCATGCGTACCTGTATTATTCTTTTCTTTCTCCAATAGCGCGGTGCTTCGAATTGCCTCCGCTTTAAGGTCTTCATCTTTTGTGTATTCATATAAATACCATAAAGTACCCGGGTAAAAACCGCTGCACCACCAATCGGTCCCCGAAACAATGAGTTCATTTTTTAAAGAATCATAACTGCGTGGCAATTTACCCGCAGGCAATATTTTCTGCATATACTTATATTGCTTTACGGCTAATTGCAGGTCTTCATCAACCAGCTTTTGCATTTCACGTTTTGATGATTGTGCCCAGGCTGGTGAAAAAACAAAGAGTACAGCTATCGAAATAAATATTTTATATACGCTTTTCATAAATGGGGATATCTATTTTGCTTTTGCAAATAGTCTTTCTTTCATTTTTTTATCATGACCATATATATCATCACGGAAATTTAGTTTTCCGTCCCTGTCAACCCAGGCAGTAAAATAGCCAATAAAAACAGGAATCGGCTCTTTTATGTTATAGAATTGTTCTTTGCCAGCATTCATCGCCTTTGTTATTTTTAACGAATCCCAGTTAGCATCGTTACGCAAAATAAATTGTGCAAGTTTTTTAGGTTCGCTTACCCGGATGCATCCATGGCTGAAAGTTCTCTTCTCTTCGTTGAAAAGGCTTTTTGACGGAGTATCATGCAGGTAAATACTATAATTATTAGGAAACAAAAACTTAACCTGCCCGAGCGAATTCCATGGTCCCGGTTTTTGCCTAACACTATTCCCGTTCCATTCCATGTGATGCCTGGCCAGGTAATTTTTGTTCCTTGCTATACCGGGCAATATTTCTTTCTTTAATATTGAAGAAGGAACATTCCAGTAAGGACTGAAAACCACATGTTTTAGATTACCGGTAAAAATTACTGTACTATTTGCTGTGGTACCAACCACCACATTTGTGCTCCAGGTGTATTGTCCTTTATCGTATACATGCAATCGAAATTCCGGTAAATTTACAAGCAAGTAATCCGTGGAGGGTTCAGCAGGCACCCAGCGGATGCGTTCCATATTTATTAATATTTGCTGTACCCGATCCTCAATCGGTCGATTCATTTCATTCAAGAGTGTGGTCGTAATAACTCCGTCTTCTTTGAACCCATAGCGTTTTTCAAAACTTTTTACACCCTCTTCTAATTCCTTTGTAAAAATTGCGGTCGTATCTTCTTTGATTAGATCTCCTGTTAGAAATAATCTTTTTTTAATTACAGGTATCAACGTGGAGCTATCATTTAGTTTATAGGTTTTCTTCTCTGCTTTGACAACTGACCAGCTACCATTTTTTTCGATCCCGTAATATTTAAGAAGGTAGTTCTTCAACAAATTATACTGCCGGTTTACCGGCTCGAGTTCTTTTAAATTTTTACCCTTGCGAGACAAGACAGAATCAAGTAATGCAGCAGGATCAATTTTTTTTCGTGGAATAAACCAATCTAACTCCTGTGCATCAAGCTGGTTGCTTCCCTGGTAAGCTCTCCGGGTATAGCGGAAAAACTGTGCAGTCAAAAGTAACTCTGTGTTTAATACAATGCTATCATTAATATTATAATTAAAATTATTGCTTGCCAAAGAATCATACAATTGTTCCAACGAAAGATTTTTCAAAGCGGTGTCCTGTGAATAATTGATGTAATCATTATACGCTTCGTGAAAGGAGGAAGCATAATCCGCCATGCCTTCTTTAAAAAACCAAGCGAATTGATAATTCCGGCCATTATAGAAATTCCTCATCCTTTTTTTAAGCGAATCATGAAACTGTTGCTTGGAAATAAATCTTTCCATTTGTGTGCTATCGAAAAATATTTCACTGTACGAAGTCCCCACTTTGATAGAGGTATCCCTGGGTGTCATTTGAGCTTGTACCCCATTTCCTGCTTGTCTGCAGCCATAAAATAGTATTATCAGGATCGAGGTAAAAAGAATTATCAATTTCATCTGTAACCCCGTTTTCTATGTAAATTAATTCAAATACAAGACGTATTGGGTGACCGAATAAAAATAAACCGAAAGATTTTACTTGCCTTTTTCGGGTTATCTTGCACTCCCAAATTTTAAATTTTTATGGAGTATAGTAAACTTGTTGCGGTTACCGGGCTTCCCGGATTATTTGAGCTGATCAGCAGCCGCGGAGATGGCGCCGTTGTTCGTTCGCTTGATGATAATAAGACGCAATTCATTTCCGGCCGTGTGCATAATTTTTCTCATCTTGAAAGTATAGAGGTCTACACACAACGAGAAAATGTGAACCTGGTAGATCTTTTTAATGCAATGGAAAAAGAGGGTGGTTCTTTGCCAGATGCAAAGGATAATGATGCCGTAAAGAAATATTTCGAAAAAGTTTATCCTGAAATGGATTTTGAAAGAGTTTACAGCAGCGATATGAAGAAAATGGTGAAATGGTTTGAGTCATTGAAAAAACATAAGGTTGAAATTAAGCTTGCAGAACTACCTGAAGAAACGGAAGAGGCAGTTGAAGAAGTGAAGGAAGAACCAATCGCTGAAGAGAAGCCGAAAAAAAGAGCTACTAAAAAGAAATCCTGATAAAATAGTTAAAGATAGTTTGCTAACGTGTGAATGAAAGTGGACTTTAATTTGCACATTGGCAATTTTGCAAATTTTCAAATTATGTACTCTGCCGATATAAAAAAACTTCCCCGTCATTTTTTACCGAAAGATTTTACAGTTACAACCTGGGACAAGCTTGAACCCTATTTCATTGACCTTCTTGAAAGAAAAATAAATTTAAAAGAAGACCTGGAACAATGGCTAAAAGACATTAGTGAGTTGGAAGCTGTTTTAAGCGAAGATGGTTGCTGGCGGCAAATAAAAATGACATGTGATACTGAGAATAAGGAGCTTGAGGAGGCGTTTACTTTTTTTATGATGGAGATCCAGCCCAAGGCACAGCCTTATGCTGACAAGCTAAATAAAAAACTTATCAGCTGTCCCTTTACAAAGGAACTCGATCAGCAAAAGTTTTTTACATACCTGCGAACAGTAAAAAAGAACATTGATCTATTCCGCGAAGAAAACATCCCGATACTTGCTGAGATGAATGTGATGCAGCAACAGTACGGGATCATTGCAGGTAAAATGACTATTGAAGTGGATGGAAAGGAATACACACTACAACAAGCTTCAAAATTTCTGGAGAATAACGATAGGAAATTAAGAGAGTCTGTTTATAAAAAAGTTGGTGACAGGCGATTAAAAGATAAAGAAAGTCTTGATAAACTTTTTTCATCTCTTGTTGAAAAACGTCATCGCATCGCAGTAAATGCAGGCTTTGCCAACTATCGTGATTTTAAGTTTGCTGAGATGGGGCGTTTTGATTACAAGCCAGAAGATTGTTTTCAATTTCACCAGGCGGTAAAAGAAAAAATATTACCCTTGGTAAATGAGATTTATGAAAGAAAAAGGAAAAGACTTGGTTTAGATACCTTATGTCCGTGGGACCTTGAAGCTCATCCTGCAGATGAAAAGGCTTTAAATCCCTTTAAAACAGGAGATGAGCTTGTGGAAAAATCAATCGCTTGTTTTAATGATTTGAAACCATTTTTTGGCGATTGCTTAAGTAAGATGAAAGCAATGGGCCATCTTGATCTTGACAGTAGAAAAGGAAAAGCACCAGGCGGATATAATTGTCCATTAGCTGAAAGCGGCGCCCCTTTTATTTTTATGAATGCGGCAGGACAAATGGATGATGTAACAACAATGGTACATGAAGGCGGTCATGCTGTTCATTCATTTCTTGCTCACGATCTGGAATTGACAGCTTTCAAAGAATACCCGATGGAAATTGCGGAGGTAGCAAGTATGGCTATGGAACTTTTTACCATGGACAACTGGCATGTATTTTTTAAATCTGAAGAAGAATTAAAGCAGGCTAAAGAACACCAACTTGAAAGAGTGATCACTATTTTTCCATGGATCGCTACTATTGATAAGTTCCAGCATTGGTTGTACGAAAATCCAAATCATACCGAGAAAGAAAGATCAGGTAAATGGGAGGAGATCTTTACTGAGTTTACTTCGCCAGTTCTTAATGTTTCTGGATTGGAAGAATATCGCAGGTATTTTTGGCAAAAACAACTTCATCTTTTTGAAGTGCCCTTTTATTATATAGAATATGGCATTGCCCAACTTGGCGCCATTGGTCTCTGGAAACAATTCAAGGAAAATAAAGACCAAGCCCTTAATAACTATATAGCAGCACTGGCACAAGGTGGCACCCGAACTTTACCGGAGCTTTTTAGGGCTGCCGGGCTGCATTTTGACTTTTCCCCCGCTGTAGTCGGTAAATTAATGGCCTTTGTCCACGCAGAAATGAAGGCCTTAACAAAATAATAATGAAAAATACCACAAAAGTGGTATGCCTGTTTTTTGGAAGGCAACGATTTCTCATCTTACTTTACGTCAGAAAAGAAAATGCAATTATAGCATTTTGACATAGCTACTAATCAGAGCCTTAACCTAAGTCCCCCTGTTTCCACAGTGGGGCTTACTTTTTCCGGCAAATCCCGCAAACACCATTCACCACTATCTCAACATTATTAGCCAGGTATTCTTTAGGAAGTTTAACTGATGGGATGACAAAATCTTCAAGACACTCTGTCTTACCACAGACAGAACAAATAAAATGATAGTGATTATCGTGATGATGTCCTTCAAAGCAATCGTTTTTACACAAAGCATATTTTACTGAGTTATCTGCAGTAGGTATAGTATGCAGTATTCCTTTTTCAACAAAAGTTTGCAATGTGCGGTATACCGTTACACGATCGAATCTTTCGCCTGCTTTATGTTCTATATCAGCATGAGCAAGTGCTCTTGTATTAGTTAAAAAAAGATTGAGGATCTTCTCACGACTCGCCGTTACACTAAGTTGGTTGCGGCGAAGAATATCATGAACCTTCGTGTTCATAAAAATTATTTTTCATTCAGCAATACTTCTATCTCTTTGATCATCCTTTCTACATCCTTTCTTTCATTTCCTTCATAAATATTTCTAACAACTCCTTTCTTATCAACCAATGAAAAAAACTGGGAATGAAGAAAATCTATTTCATCATTCAGCGGGTTATTATTAGGATCATCTATTTTATAACTGTACCGGGCTTGTCTGTAAAGACTGTCCTTTGTGCCTGTAAGAAAGATCCATTTGCCGGTATTAACGTTCATTGAATCTGCATATTTTTTTAATCTTGCTGCAGAATCTGTAGCAGGGTCACTTGTATGAGAAAGTATCAGAAAGTCCTTTTCATTTTTAAATCGCTCATATACTATTTTCATATTTGCATGCATGATAGGGCACCAGCTTTTGCAAGTGGTAAAAAAATATTCCGCAACAAAGACTTTCCCTTCCACATCTTTCTCCGTCACTTTTTTTCCATCCTGGTTGATAAATGAAAAAGGGGAAACCCTTCCAATGGGTTCAAGCCTTGATTTTCCAAAACCCGGTATCAACTGGCTCATGGTAAAATAAAAGCCTATCACCAGTAAAAAGAAAAAAACAATATAAAAAATAGTTTTCCTGCTCATAATGTAAATCCAAAATTACTCATGATTGATCCGATCTGTTTCACTAAACAAAGATAATATATTTTGCAACATAGTTGCACTGAGTTATCTTTGCCGACCATGAAAATTCAGATCAATTGGAATGCACTTGGTGTCTCTGCTGGATTGGCTTGTGCTATTCATTGTGCTTTGCTGCCATTGTTTATAAGCACTTTACCGTTATTCGGCATTAATATCCTGGATAATATCTATTTCGAAACGGGTATGATCGTCATAGCTCTTTTGATCGGCGGTTTTACTTTGTGGCATGGATATAAAAAACATCATCACAAACTTTCTCCTCTGTTTCTATTTATTGCCGGAATGTTTCTATTAATAATAAAACATTTTTTTACCTCCAATATAATTTGGCTGATCATTCTATCGTCGATTCTTATCATATTCGCTTATTATTTGAATTGGAAATTTTGCCGCCAGGCAAAACATTGCCATAGCACTGACTGCAATCATTAATTCTTTCGTGGGCTTTATTTTTCACAGCTCTTTTTGATTACCTTGAAGTTCAATTAGAAACTTATGAGATCAATATTTATTGCCCTTTTGACTATGATATCTTTTTCTGTTTTTAGTCAATCAAAAGATGAAATGGAAGTAAGAAATGTACTTGCAAAACAAAATGCTGCATGGAACCATGGCGATATTGATGCTTTTATGATTGGTTATTGGGAAAGCGATTCCTTAATGTTTATCGGTAAGTCAGGCGTTACTTATGGCTATAAGAACACATTGGCAAATTATAAAAAAAATTATCCTGATACAACTGCAATGGGTAAGCTTACATTCGCTCTTATTCAAGTTAAACGGCTCTCGCCAGAATATTTTCATGTAACCGGTAAATATTATTTGACCCGTTCAATTGGCGATGCAAGCGGACATTTTACACTTATGTTCAGAAAAATAAAGGGCAAATGGGTCATTATTTCTGATCACAGCAGTTGATCCTTAAATAAAAATTAAAACGAACCTCATATGGCACTTATCATTATAGGAATGATCGTATTGATTATCGGTATCATCATTTCCCGTAACTCCGGCGCAGTTCAGCGTTATAGGGGTATTATAAGAATTGCAGGAGTAATCATTATGGTTATTGGCGTACTAATTGGGTCGATCGTACAAATTGACGCGGGACAGGTAGGAGTAAAAAAGCTTTTTGGTAAAGTGCAAAACGACGTATTACATAGTGGCCTTCATATGATCAATCCTTTGATCGAAGTAACTCTTCTTGATATTAAAACTCAAAACTATACAATGAGTGGCATTCATGATGAAGGTGTAAAAACCGGAGATGATGCCATCAGGGTTTTGACTGCTGATGGTTTAGAAGTAACAATTGATCTTACTGTTCTTTTCCGTCTTACCGAAGCGGATGCGCCAAGGCTGGTAAAGGAAACAGGTGTTAACTATGTAGATAAGATTGTTCGTCCGTTAACCCGGACCAAGATCCGTGACAATTCTGTTTATTATGAAGCAATAGCGCTTTATTCTACCAAGCGGGATGAATTTCAAAACAGGATTTTTAAGAGTATTGAAGATGATTTTAGAAAAAGAGGATTGTTCCTTGAACAGTTGCTTGTCCGAAATATTACTTTGCCCCAGTCGGTAAAGGCAACCATTGAAGGCAAGATAAATGCGGAACAGGAAGCTCAGAAAATGCAATTCATTCTTCAAAAAGAAAAACAAGAAGCAGAAAGAAAAAGAGTGGAAGCACAAGGTATCGCAGATTACCAACGGATCATTAACCAGGGGTTAACTGATCAGCAATTACAATACGAACAAATAAAAGCTTTGAAAGAGATCGCTACTTCGCAAAACGCCAAGATCGTAGTGATGGGTAAAGGAAATACACCTTTAATATTAGATACAAAGAATTAATTAGAATAATAGTGCGGTATGACCAGACTATACATTTTACCAAAAACAAAATAAGAAACCGAAAGACCTATCGCTGAAAAAGCAATATCAAAATAATCAAAAGTCCTCCCGAATACAGGAATGAGTTGCAAGTATTCATTTGCCACAAGCATTACGAAGCCAATTAAACAAACAAGACGCAGATCGGCTAATGACTGAATGCGGAATATGCGTGCTACTAAAAACTCCCGACCGGAAAAAAACCAACAGGCACCAAATGGAATAAGGAATGAGCCAAGAAAATTAGGAGCAATGCCAAGAAAAAAATTCATTGACTGGCCAAGATCATAGAATGGCCTTATCCAAATTTTGATCAACCAGATGAGGAGAGCACCGGCAATAACGATCCATTTACTCTTTTGTCTTAATTCCAACTTTTTTAAAAATGAGTTTTAAAAATAGATAAATAAATTAAGAAGCAACCTGGCTAAAAAGTAATTCTAATTTTTTTAACGGAATACACTGGGTTTTATTTCTAACTCCAGATTTTATACAAATACCAAAGCAACAAGACGAGGCTTAAAGTGAGCCAAACAAAAAAAAGTACATGAACAAAAGAAGAATAATTATTACTGTAAGCAAGTTCAAAATAAATACCGGCCGTAACATTTATAAAAAGCCACATCAGGAAAGCAAAAAGTGAACGAAGTATTTTTCGAAAATACTTTGTCACTTCCGGATCCATGCTAAACATTAGACACTAAATTTGATTTTTGACAAGGTAAGTCAATTATAAAGAGAGGTGACTATTTGGCCATTAAAATACTTCTGAATTGCAACGAATCCCCGTTAAAAACATTGAAGTCAACTTTTGAAAGAATACCATTTACTCTCCCCTCTTCACTGTGTTGCCAAAAATCCCAGTTGCGATCTATGCGCGGGGTATCATATTGATAGTAATGCGCAGCCCACAACGGATAACTGTTAAAATCCTTACCTAGATATCTTGAATAAAAAGCAACGCTGGTATAAATGATCGGTTTCGCCCCGTAATAATATTCAACAATATCGAGCCATTCTTTCAATTCTTTTTTTAAGATAGCAGGATTTACGCCGTACGTTTGCTCTATGTCCACTACGGGCGGAAAATCTCCTTTTTCGAGATCAACCATACTAATAAAATTTTCGGCTTGTTCTCTTCCATCTTTTGTGGCAAGGAAAAAGTGATAAGCACCCCGGATCATCCCGGCTTGCTTTGATTTTTTCCAGTTTCTTTTAAACTGTGGATCGGTATTGACAATTCCTTCAGTCGCTTTTATAAACACAAAACCAAGCTGTACATTTCTTACTCTCATCTCTTTTACTGATTCCCATGAAATGGTTTCCTGGTACTTAGAAACATCAATACCATGTATTAAATAATTCTCGGGAATGGAGATACCAAAAGCCGGATAACGTACAAACTTGGATCGCCGGGTCTTCCACCATTCATACCCACCATAAATTGCTGCAACGGCAACAACTAAAATAATAGGTATTGCCAGTTTAAAATATCTGTCTTTCTTCTTGCTGCGGGTAGCCATGGTAAAACGGGGCACAAATTTAACTCTCAGTACTAATGAATTTTGTTAATTCATTAGTATAAATCATTCCATGATGATTTTTTTCAAATAAAATACTTTTGGATCAATTAGAAGGTATGACTTGCTTGTTATTGTAGTTCCTCTTTTATCAACCGTGATTCGTTGAATACCGGAATCTGTTTGTACATCCATTGGAATTGACATATCAAGATTCAGCAGCTTAACCTGGTATTCATTTTCCTTTGTTTGCTTTACACTTACTTCGAGCTTATCAGTAGTATAAAGAAATAAATGAAATAGCGGGTCCAGGCTTTTGCCATATGCTCCGCTAAAAAGTTTTTCCACGTCAGCTGTTACTACTGTATTGTCATAAGTGTATTGCGGATCAGTCGCCAGCTTTTTTAATGTTGGAAAAAACTTATCATCGCCCATTACGTAGCGAACGGTATGCATAAAGAAAGCTCCCTTTCCATAGATATCGCCCTGATAGGCGCTGTCCGAATCAACCTGGTCTCCTCTTACAACAGGAAATTTATTTGATATGTTTCTTGCTGTTTGTTTCATTTTTTCTAGATATGCTTCTTCACCCGCTAATTCTCTTGTTGCCATCGCATCACCAAAAACACAGATCCCTTCCTGTATCCACATATGTGCCCAATCGCGGTTAGTTACTTTGTTTGCCCACCACTCATGCCCAAATTCATGATGCAATAACCAATCGAAATCTTTACCGCCTAATTTTTCATAGCGGTATTTATTCCCATAAGCAATGTTGGTTTGA
>DASTZB010000495.1:0-8221 GCA_035764525.1 Chitinophagaceae bacterium
ATTTCAAGATTTTCTGCTGATATATCAACAGCATAAACTTTTTTGAAAGGAGGAGAGAGGATCGGTAACCATTTGCCAATAGCACAACCAATATCGATAACGGTTTTATTTTTTGACGCAAGTTTTTTTATGACAGCAATAATTACTCCCTTACTATCATTTCTTAAAACATCAAAAATTTCTTCGTTGTAATCAGGCGCAATTTTTTCCCAGTAGGTCCGATCCATTTTTTAGAATTTATAAGGGGGCACATGTAATCAGTTCCTTTCAATACATTGCCGGTGAAATCAAGCAAGGTAACATTATCCCAACCCGAGTCAACGCCCCAGCTATCATTAAGCCCGGATGTGATCCATGCAGGTTCCCAGTACTGAATACCTTTTCCATCGCCATTGATCACTACCTGTGTCAGATCTTTTAAGTAGCGGTACTGATCATCACCCTGCAAACACTACTAAGAAAATGTTTTTCATAAAGTAAAGTTAGGTATATGAATTGCGGATTTCAAAATGATGTTGAAAACAGATTTTTTCCATTCTTATCTATCCATTACCTTGATAAAAATTTTCCAATGAAAAAGAAGGCTTCTGAAAATTATTCCCGCCGCAGTTTTTTACGCGATGCCTCAATTGTCGCGGGCGGCTTCATGATCGTGCCAAGGCATGTTTTGGGAAAAGGGTTCGTTGCACCAAGTGATAAATTAAACATTGCAGGAATAGGAGTAGGAGGAAAGGCCGAAGTAAATCTGCCTTATGCATGGAATAATGGCGCTGAAAATATAGTTGCTCTTTGTGATGTGGATGATCGTATGGCTATGAAAGCAAGAAAGATGTGGCCCGACTCTCCTTACTATAAAAATTTCAGGGAGATGCTGGATAAAGAGCATAAGAATATTGATGCAGTAATGGTGACAACTCCTGATCACATGCATGCTGTTCATGCATTGCCATGTATGCAATTAGGTAAACATGTTTATGTAGAAAAACCATTGACACATGATATTTATGAAGCAAGAGTTTTAACACAGGCTGAAAAGAAATATAAAGTAGTTACTCAAATGGGTAACCAGGGAAGCAGTGGCGATGATACAAGAAATGTAGAGACATGGATACAAGCAGGGGTTATTGGCGCTGTGCATACCGTTCATGTTTGGACAAATCGTCCGGTATGGCCATCAGGTGTTTCTTTACCATCCGGTAAGTATGATATTCCGAAAGAATTAGATTGGGATCTCTGGTTAGGCACCGCATCTGATCGTGATTATAATCCTGCGTATCTGCCAGCTATCTGGCGTGGCTGGACAGATTTTGGAACAGGCTCATTAGGAGATATGGGTTGTCATTTTATTGATGTGCCTTATCGTGCATTGAAATTGGGATACCCGGTGTCGGTTGAGTGCAGTGCTACTTCTGTGTACACAGGATTTTTCCAGGAAAGTTTTTATAAAGGAAGCTTTCCTCCTTCTGCAGTTATACATCTCAAATTCCCAAAACGCGGCAATTTAGTGCCCGTTGATTTTACTTGGTGTGATGGTGGTATCAAGCCACAACGACCTTCCGAACTTTTACCTGAAGAGCAATTAGGCGAATGGGATGGCGGAATTTTATTTGAAGGAACAAAAGGAAAATTAATGGCAGGTTTGTTTGGAAGAAACCCAACATTGCTTCCAACTAAACTAATGAAGACAACGAATCTTCCTAAATCAAAATATCCATTTGTTACAAATGGATCAGAAGGACATCAAAAGCAATGGACCGATGCTTGTAAAAAAGGATATGGCACTTATACAAGTTCTCCTTTCTCACAAGCGGGGCCATTAGCAGAAACAGTATTGATGGGAAACCTTGCTGTACTGAGTTATAATCATTTTGAGATGAAGGGCAACAACCGGCAATTCAATGGCCGCAAGCAATTGCTTTGGGATGGTGAGAATATGAAGATCAGCAATTTTGAACCGGCCAATCAATTTGTAAAAAGAGAATATAGAAGTGGTTATAGACTTGAGTTATGAGGATGGCTAAAATGTTAAATGGTTAAATTGTTTGAGGTTTATAACAATTTATCCATTTAGCAATGCAATAATTAAATATCTTAATACTTTAGCAACTTTGTTCCCGTCATTTCTACCGGCTTATCATCCTTGATGGTAACATTTACCTTAGCTCCTCCGCCACTCAGTAACTCAAATTTTGCTTTGACATATTCAATGCCACCTGCAAAACTATTGTCGCCTTTATAATCCATGGCTTCCATTATCTGTCCATTGATCTTTGCAAAAAGCTGGTCACCATCTTTATAAAACTCGATCATTGATTTGTCACTCATTTCATATAGACCTTCAATTTTTTTGAAAGCAGTTGCTTCCAGCACATATTCTTCTCTCAGGTAAATATCAAACTTTACCACTTTTTCATTCTTTTCATTCTTTGTCATATCAAGAATACGATTCAAAGCACTTGAATCGTTTGCGCTAATATCTCCGTCAATATATTTATCGCCTTTAAAATAGATCTGTGTTACAAGATCCTGTACACCTTTTGCAGAAATGCGCATATGTATGTGTGCTGGTCTTACTAAAGTTTGTCCAGCTGCGTAGGGGACAGGCATAATGGTTGTGAAATGATATTTTCCATCTGCAGAAGTTTTGGCGGAGGCACGATAAACATAATTGTCAGAAGTATTATCGTAAGTACCGGTTTCATCACAATGCCATATCTCGACCAAAGCTTCTTTGACAGGTGATTTCCCATCTTTTCCAATAACAATTCCGCTGAAATGAAGTGTTTCGCCTTTTGTGCCTGGTTGGATCAGGTTCGCTTTGAAAGGAGCTCCCGGTCGGTAGAATGGTCCGAGAATATCGGTTGTTGTTGGATCAGTACCAACATATTTCTCTCCATCCCATTTTATTTTTCCGAATACGCCAACAGTTAAAGCAAGCATTGCTGAATCCTGGATAAATTTTCTACGTTTCATTATTTGGTGGTTTTATGTTTTAAAAAAGAGAAGGATTTCAGAGGGGAAAGGAAGTTGTTGTAAGATATGAAATAAAATAGAATCGACATTAATTGCTTGTAGTAACGCCGCTGGCGTGCTGCTGTGGCAGCATCCATTGCTCATCTACGGCGGTTACTGTCCTTAATGAAATCATCTAAAAACTTCAAACCGTCGTTGTACAAGGCAAAATCTGTTTTGTCTGAATACCTGTCTGCCTTTTTTTCTTTTTGTGTCGTTGTCCAGATTGCGCGGGTCTCATCGTAAATTTCTTCTTTGCGATAAATACTTTTCATGTTGTTTCTTCCATCTTGCAATTCAACTGTTGCAAATAGTAGTTTGTTGTTCCTGAAATAGTAAGTCTTATAAATATTTATGTCAAGATTGTCATGATATTCAATTCGTAAAACTGTGTCACCCTTTGCATTTGATAGTGTATAAACTCCAAAGCCTCCAACTACTACTTCATCTTTTTTGATTATGCCATCTGCAATAGAAGTCATCAAACCAAAGTCTTGCGGATGAGGAATCTCGTTTAGAGAGTCAAGTCGTTTTGCGTAGGTTTTTGTTTCTAAAATCAAAGACGTGTCAACTTGTGCAAACGAAAAATTACAAGAACAAGCAGTCAAAATTATTGTCAATATAAATATCAGAGAGTGTCGCATTATAATCGCCGCCAACTCAAAAATAGGCGAAAGTTTCAGAAGTTAAGCTATTCACAATCAGCAAAAATAATTTCGCTTTTGAAATTGTTGACAATGAGTTTATTTCTTCTTCTTCGGCGTCGCCTTCTTTTTCACAGCTTCTTTCACAGCAGTTTTAACAGGAGCTTTCTTGGCCGCTTTCTTTTTACCAAATGCATTTGGTATCGCAGCTTCGATCATTTTCTTCACTTCATCCAATGGAAGGTCTTTCAGATCTTCAGCCTTGTATTTTGTATCATCTGCTTTCTTCGGAAGTCTAACGATCTTTTTACCAAACTTAATCAGCGGGCCCCAACGGGCATTTTCAACAGAAATTTTTTCTTCGGGCCAATGTTGTATATAACGGTTTGCTTCTTTTTTAATCTTTGCTTCTACCAGTTCATTGATATCTGCCTGGCTTAAATTATCATGATTGAAACGTCTTGGCACATTAATGAACATGTCATTCCATTTTATATATGGACCAAAACGCCCTTTGCCTTTAGTTACAGGCTTACCATCAAACTTGGCGATCGGTGCATCTGCTTTTTGTTTTTCCTTTATCAGTTCAATTGCTCTTTCAAGATCCATTTCCAGCGGGTCTTCATCACGGGGAATAGAAATGAACGCTTCACCAAATTTTACATAGGGACCGAAGCGACCTGCATTTACATATACTTCTTCGCCTTCATATTCGCCAAGGGTGAGTGGAAGTTTAAAAAGATCTAATGCCTGTTCCAGCGTTATTGTTTCTATACTCTGATCACGTTTCAACCCGGCAAAGTGGGGTTTCTCTTCTTCATCCGATATGCCCATCTGCACCATCGGGCCATAACGACCCATTCTTGCAATAACTGGCTTACCTGTGATCGGATCAACACCCAATTCTCTTTCGCCGCTTGCTCTTTCCGCGGTTTCAATAGTTTTATCTACATCTTTTTTAAAAGGCAAATAAAAATCATCGATCATCTTATGCCATTTCATTTTGCCTTCGGCTACTTCATCAAACTCCTCTTCGATCCTTGCCGTAAAGCTATAATCCATGATGTCATCAAAATACTGCGTCAAAAAATCAGTCACTACCAATCCAAGGTCTGTAGGAAATAGTTTTGATTTTTCAGCACCGGTATTCTCAGTTTCGGTAACTTTTGAAACATGATCTTTTTTCAATATCAAAACCCGGTAGTCTCTCTGCACAGCTTCTTTGTCTCTCTTTTCAACATAACCTCTTTTCAGTATTGTAGAAATAGTAGGCGCATAAGTTGAAGGTCGGCCGATTCCAAGCTCTTCCAATTTTTTTACCAATGAAGCTTCGGTATATCTTGGTGCAGCACGACTGAATCTTTCAGTCGCTTTTAGTTCTTTCAAAGGTAATTTTTGACCAACAGACAAGGGCGGCAGCATTCCTTCCTGTTCTTCTTCCGCTAGGTCATCATCATCACGATCTTCGCGATACACTTTTAAAAATCCATCAAACTTCAATACTTCGCCTTGTGCTGTTAGTTCATCATTATTAGTAGAGATATTTATTTTTGCTGTGGTCTTTTCTGTTTCTGCATCAGCCATCTGGCAAGCCATTGTACGTTTCCAGATAAGCTCATACAATTTTTTACATTCCGCATCTTCAACAGTTGTATTGCTCATGTAAGTGGGACGGATCGCTTCGTGGGCCTCCTGGGCACTTTCATTTTTATTTTTAAACTTGCGGAACTGGTGATAATTTTCACCATACATTTCTTTTATTGTGTTTGTAAGATCACCCAGCGCAGTATTACTCAAACTCACACTGTCAGTACGCATATAAGTTATCTTACCGCTTTCATAAAGCTTTTGCGCAAGGATCATTGTACGGCTCACGCCATACCCCAATTTTCTTGAAGCTTCCTGTTGCAATGTCGAAGTGGTAAATGGGGGAGCAGGCGATTTTTTCCCTGGTCTTATCTGTATATCACTAACTGTATAATTAGCGCCGATACAACTTTTCAAAAAAGCTTCTGCATCTTCCGCGCTGCTTTGTTTTTTACCTTCTGCAGAAAATGTAACAGGTTTTCCACCAACATCATTAGCCGTGAATAAACCTTCAACTTTAAATGTGCTGATCGAATTAAATGCATTGATCTCTCTTTCTCTTTCTGCGATCAACTTCACTGCCACACTTTGCACACGGCCAGCGCTTAGGTTATTCCTCATGCTGATCTTGCGCCAAAGGACCGGACTCAATTCAAACCCAACAATTCTATCCAACACCCGACGGGCCTGTTGTGCCATTACCAAATTCATATCAACGGTCCGCGGATTATCAACGGCTGCTTTTATTGCCGGTTTGGTGATCTCATGAAAGACAATTCGTTTGGTTTTTCGAGGATCAAGACCCAATACCTCACACAAATGCCAGCTGATCGCCTCACCTTCACGGTCCTCATCCGTCGCCAGCCACACTTCACTTGATTTTTTCGCTAAACTCTTTAAGTCCCTGACAACCTTCTCTTTTTCTGGGGAAATAATATAGGTGGGCTTGTAGTTTTTTTCCATATCGATCCCCATTCCGGCCTTTTGCAAGTCACGGATGTGGCCAAAACAACTCTTTACCTGGAAATCACTCCCGAGTATCTTTTCAATTGTTTTTGCTTTCGCAGGGCTCTCAACTATCAACAGGTTTTTCGCCATATTCGGGTTTCAAATAATTTTTTAGTCGTCGTCAATGCTACTATTAAGCTTTACTTGCGACGCTCCGTTCGTCTTTCTGTACGCTATTGTGCTATTGATTTCGGTTCGTTTTGCGGCAGTTTAGCATGCGATACTATATATATAATATAGTACGCCAGACAGCCAGACGAGTGCAATAATAACGCAGAAATTTCAATTTTCTGAAATTGCTTGCTTATCGGACGTTCTTTTGTGAGCAAACTTGTGGATACAATCTTTTGGAAATGAGAGAGAATTCGATTCTATAAGTTTTATTAAAACGACATAAAATTGGTTTGTACCATTTTTTTACCACATAGGATCATAGAAACATAGTATCACACATAGATAACTATGTGTCTCCTTCTATTGTGTGCTATGTGCCTATGTGGTTCCATTGGTATTCCATTTTTTACAATGGTCACCTTTTTTAGAAGGCTTTTTTTGCAAAGAGATCTCCATCATTCCACTTCGGTCTTTCTGTTGTTTGTGCTATTGAATAACTGATCAGGAAATTCAATTGAACATAGGTTTTGGCTGCAGTAAAATTAAAAATGCCACCTTCCAAACCATCGGCAGCCTGGTGATAATATTTAGCCCGCCATTGTTTTACAAAAGCTGTAAGGTCAAAACCGGGAATATTTGTTTTGGTTCCATATTTTATATGCAAAGCCGGAATTCCATTCATTACAAAACTGTACTGATCACTTCTTACAAAACGATTTTCAGCTGGCTCTGGATCATTCTCAACATCCAACCCAAGATAACCTGCGGCAAACTTTACGTTATTCATCAGGCTTGAATGTTCGGCACCCAATGGCACAACTGAAAGAAGAGGTGCGATCACAGTTGGC
This sequence comes from Chitinophagaceae bacterium, assembly GCA_035764525.1. Classification (GTDB taxonomy): domain Bacteria; phylum Bacteroidota; class Bacteroidia; order Chitinophagales; family Chitinophagaceae; genus VBAS01. The sequence continues at coordinate 7,214 of DASTZB010000495.1, forward strand.
ATATCTGTATTTACATCAGCAACGATGGAAGCTTTGGAGACAGTTGGGTTGGCCGCAAAATAAGAGGAGCCAAGCAAACCCATTTCTTCACCGGTTACCATTACAATTAAAATTGAACGCTTTGGTTTAGCTCCTGAAGATTTATAGACTCTTGCGATCTCCAGCAATGAAGAAACTCCTGATGCATTATCATGAGCTCCATTATAAATGGAATCTCCTTCAACTACTCGGCCAATACCTACATGATCAAGATGTGCAGAATGAACAACGAATTCATTCTTTAAAGTCTTATCAGAACCAGAGATCAATCCAACGACATTATAACTTTCAATATCAGTATGTGTAGTTGTATAACTAACAGAAAGACTATAGCCAAAATCAAATGAAGATGCTTTTCCTTTTTTAATATCTGCTAATACCTGTTGCAGGTTTTTTCCTGAGTTCATAAATAATCTTCTGATCAACGTATTGCCGGCATTGATAACTACATTTAGGTTACCGGTAAAGCCCCGACCAAAAGCCATTGTTTTCTCAGGATTAATTGTAGTGTTTGACTGTAATATTGGGTTTGCATTTGCAGGTGGGCGGTTCTGTGGGTTATAAATAATAACACCAACGGCGCCCTTTTCAAAAGCAACATTCATTTTATTTCCGCCATTCGAAAAATGTGCTGTCACAGTCGAATGTAATCCATCCGGTGCGCCGTTAACCAACACAACAATTTTTCCTTTCACATCTATTCCTGCATAATCAGAATAGCCACCCGGAATTTCAACACCATAACCTGCAAAAACCAATTGGCCATCTGCTGAAGCCTTTTGATTTAGAGGATGGGGGGCTGGAGAAAAATCTTTTAAAAATATCAATGAATCTGTGTTGCCAGATTCATCTTTTAAAACAGCAACTGCTGAACTATTTTCTACAATTGATTTCCTGATCAAAACTTTCTGGGTATATCCGCCATTATCACCTCCCGGCGCTAATCCAATTTTTTTGTATTGATCGATC
>DASTZB010000496.1:0-7132 GCA_035764525.1 Chitinophagaceae bacterium
CAGGTTATAGAACTTCATACTTCACTTTTTGAGGATTGCAAAGATAGGTGGAGGGGAGGGATTGGTAATTATGAATTTGGAATTAGGTATTATGGTTGAAATAAGCAAATTAATTGAGCTGCCCGCTAATTCCGAATTACAAATTCCCAATTCCCCGCACTCATTCTTTTGCATCATTGATCTCAATCCAATAACCATCAGGGTCCGTGAAATAGATTTGCTTAACGCCATCAACACGAGTTGTTATAGCCATTTTTTCGCCAGCCCAATTCTCATATTCAACTTTATTTTTTACTAATACTTTGACAAACTCTGGAACAGAGGCGACCGAAAAACAAAGATGTGCATTTTTATCATGCGCAGTTTTTGTAGTTGCACCTGATATAACATGTAAATGACTTTTTACACCTACACTAAACCATGCGTGACGGCCATCGTGAAAGGGTTCCAAAATAGTATCAAGCCCTATTATATCTTTATAAAAAGCAGAACTTATTTTAAGATCAACAACATAAACAGCGATATGATTCAACGAAACCTTTTGATTTGATTGAGCGACACAATTAAATGACACAAAGCCGATGAATAAGCCAAAGCAAAGTTTTTTCATGATAGTTTATTTACTCCTGAAAGGTAAACAGTAAATCTGTTATTTTTGCCGACTGACTTTTTGGTCCCGTAGTTCAATGGATAGAATAGAAGTTTCCTAAACTTTTGATACAGGTTCGATTCCTGTCGGGACTACGATTACTCACTCGATGAATTATGCTTATGTCAAAAGGAGTATAAATCAGATTTTTTTTGCAAGGGCCATAATTGTGGTATTTTTGGCAAGATGAAATTATTCAACAAGACGTGACTTCACAGAATTACCTGATGTAAAGTGTTCTTGCTATTTTGAAATACCATCTCTCCATTTCATAAATGCAGATATATGGAGTTGATTGAAAGAGCCGAATTTTTAGCCACATTGCAAAACAAGTTTAAAACTGTGGCAGAAGGCGAGGGCCATTGCATTTTTCTAAGTGGCATAGCCGGCATTGGTAAGACCTCATTGGTAAATACTTTTTGCAAAGAGTTAAAAAACAGTTGTAATATATACAGGGGAACCTGTGATGCATTATTTACACCACGACCATTGGCACCTTTGTACGATATCGCCTGGCAGATGCGAAACGATTTTTGGCAAAATAGTGAGAGCATGGCAGACAGGGCCGGATTATTTAGTCAGTTCTTTTACGAATTAAGTAATCAGGAAAAAACAAGCCTCATTGTGTTTGAGGATATCCATTGGGCAGATGAAGCCACACTGGATTTTATCAAATTTCTCGGGCGACGAATTACACAGTTGCAATGCCTTTTTATCCTTACATACCGTGACGACGAGATTCATTCGCATCATCCGTTGAGAAGTGTTTTGGGCCAGATGTCTGTGGACTCTTTTACTCGTTTGGAGCTTACACCCTTATCCAAAGAGGCGGTAAAAAAATTGGCATCGGAAAAAGGATATGAAGGAGAATATGTTTACAACATGACTGGCGGAAACCCTTTTTATGTAAATGAAATGCTAGCCAGCTATAATGTCGGTGTGCCGGAGAGCATTAAGGATGCCATCTTATCCACTTATTATTCCTCTGGAGAAACAACAAAACGGGTTTGGGAATTTCTGGCTGTCATCCCTGACAGGTTTGAAATAAAATACCTTGAAAAATATGAACCATTGTATGCACCTGCTATCGAAAACGGTATTCAGTCAAAAATTCTTTTCATAAAGGATGGACTCATATCGTTTAAGCATGAATTATTCAGAATAGCAGTTGAGACTTCTTTATCACCGTTTAAAAGAGTTGCCATAAATAAAAGAATACTGGATTTATTCAGGGAAAGTTTTGAACAAAAAGAGGAGATCGAGCGAATTATTCATCATGCCAAGAATGCAAATGAATATGACATTGTTGTTCAATATGCTCCTTTGGCCGCTAAACAGGCAGCATCTGTTGGCGCCCATATAGAAGCATCGAAATTATATTTATCAGCTATCGAATATTACCAGGGAAACGATACGGATATTTTACTTCAATTTTATGAGGCGTATGCCTATGAATGTTATCTCACTAACCAGATTAAGGAGGCCATCATTTACACAGGAAAATCACTCAATCTTTGGAAGAAAAAAAATGATATAGAGAGGATCGGTAATTGCATGCGATTTTTATCGCAGCTTTGGTTTTTTGAAGGAAAGTTGAAACAGGCTGAAAGTTTTGCCAGCCAGGCAATTGAAGTTTTGGACAACCAACCTTCCTCACGTGCAAAAGCTATGGCGTTCAGCAATATGTCGCAGTTGAAAATAAGATCGGATCAGCCTGAAGAATGTATCTTTTGGGGAGAAAAGGCCATTGCTATGGCAAAAGAATTAGCCGACGAAGAAATTCTTTCTTACGCTTTGAACAATGTCGGCTTCATGCAAATAAGGATTCAATCATCCACACAAAAAGGCATTGAGCTCCTACAACAAAGCCTTGATATAGCTTTAAAAAACTCCTATCATGAGAATGCCGCCCGTGCATATGCCAACCTTGGACACAATGAAGTAATCATTAAAGAATTTGAATTAGCTAAAAATACATTGGAAACGGGTATTCAATACTGTGAAGAGAGGGACCTGGACTCATGGACAACTTATATGTTATCAAGCAAGGCCAAGCTACTTCTCGAGACTTGTCACTGGGATGAAGCCCATCGAATTGCAGATTCACTTCTAAAGGATGAAGACCAGATACCTTTGGTTAGAATTCAAGCCCTGGTCGTTGCAGCGACCATAAAAATGAGATGTGGAGACATCGAGGCATTTCTGCTTCTGGATGAGGCCAAGACAAAAGCGTTTGAGGCCATGGAGATGCAAAGAGTTATTCCAGTGACAATAGCTTTATTAGAATACGAATGGATAACAGGAACGAGCTTAATCGAGACATCAGAACTTACCAGCATTCTAGCCCGGGCCGAGCAAGTAGGAAATGCATATGAAAACAGCGAATTAGCTTTTTGGCTGCTAAAGACAAGGAAGCAACAATGGCGACCTAAAGTAATACTCGACGCCTATAATGCAAGTAGTGCAAAGATGGTCACCAAAGCTGCGGTAGCCTGGGGAAAATCAGGTTGTCATTACCAACAGGCTCTGACCTTATTTGAAGGGGCAGACGATAACAAACGAAAAGCCATTTCAATAGCTCAGTCCCTTTCCGCTAATGCGGTTTGCGAAAAAATGAAATTCGAAATGAGGGCATCCGGTATTAAAAGAATTCCGAGAGGCACAAACAAGTCTACTCAATCAAACTCCGCCTTATTAACTCGCCGCGAACTGGATGTTTTACAGTTAATGAAAAAAGGTTTGCAAAACAAAGAAATTGCAAGCCAACTTTTTATATCGACTAAAACGGTTGATCACCACATTTCAGCAATATTATTCAAACTCGACGTGAACTCACGTGTTAAAGCGGTCAAAGAAGCCGTTCGACTCGAAATTATTGCATAGAAATATTATTTTGGCGCCAGCTGAATATTGAATATAGAGTTGCTTCAAATATTCATGTATTGGGTTCGATATATGTCCTGTCGGGACTACTTATTATATTTTATAAAGCCCAGGTCCTAAGCCCTATCCAACCATTCTGCCATAAAATAGTCGCAATAAAAAACAACGAGAGACTTGCAAGCAAGAGATAATATGCAAACCAGCGTTTTTTCTGTTTGCTAAATATCCTGATTGAAAAAAATAAACTTACTATCGAAGCAATACCAAAAACAGAAGTGCCTAAAAAAATAATCATAGTACGCAAATTGATTGTATTGAGCTCAGCTAACTTGTAAGTATACTTTTGTACTTCAAGTAAATTCAATACTGCCCATACCAATAAACTTACACCAATCATAGGTATAACTCTGGGAATTGTCTGCCGCCAGGTTAGTTTGCCAATAATTATCCCGATCAATGAAGTAACTCCCAATATGACAGTCGACAAGGCAAATATCAGAGCTATAATGAGGATGACTCTTTTGAGAATTGCCCAAAAATTTGATGTCTGTTCAAAATAAGATCCTCCTGTCATCATTACATTTTTACCATCATCATTTTTTGTAAAACAAATCATAGGCATATTCATTCCTCGCCAGGCAAACGTCATAGGGCCGGTTTGTAATAATTCTGAAGGTTCACCGATCAAAGGCTTAAAATATAACCTATCATTTTTTAAATAGATTTCGGGAGCATTCTGGAATTTATCAGAAAAGGCGGAGATCTCATTTCTTGGGCTTTCGAATTGATAGCGCCCTAAAAATGGTTCTATTGCTTCTTTATCTAGTGATTGAAGTGGGAGATTTTTGGCAGGGATGTTTTGTTCAAAATAGGAAACAATCAACTTCTCTATCCGGTAATTGTTATTGTTGCTGTTTGATGCAAGTACGAAACCAATACCAAGTTCACGGTTATACTTACACGACGAGAAGCAAGTTCCCGTTAGTCCACCATGACCTCTGAAAGGGAATTTTGAATAGCCAAAAAAAGTATTGTCATTTCCTAAAGAGTAACCATTTTTTTGACCGGACCGGGTAGCCAAAGAACTGTGAGTTGTTTCAATTTCTGTAATTGTATTTGACCAAAACAAAGAGTCTCCATTTCGAAGAAATAGTTGCACGAACTTCACCATGTCATCAGCACTTGACCATAAAGCTCCCGGGGGCCCACTTAATAAAGTCACTGATGGTACTTGTATGGTTTTCCTGTTCTTTACAATATATTCTTTTACGTCTCTTTGGGGGAACTTACTTCTTAAATTGAAATTTGAGTTCCTCATACCAAGCGGGGCCAATAAATTCTCTATCAAATACTGGTTATATGACTTACCAGATATTTTTTCAATTATATAACCAAGTATGGCATAGTTTGGATTAGAATAGGCAAATCTTTCTCCCGGTTTCCAGCGGCATATCATTGAATTTTTATGAACCAGCATCATATTAATGCCCGAATTCTCACTAGTATCTAAGGAATACATCCGGTTGAGTTTTATATCATCAAATGCAGAAGTATGTTCCAATAAATGGACTATTCGAAGCGGGTTTGTACCTTCCCATTTATTTTGGAAAGGTACCTCAGGCGCTATTTTTTTCAATTCATCATCCAGTTTCAATTTTCCTTCATTCACAAGTTTCATTATCCCGAGGGATACAAACATTTTAGTGATCGACCCCATTCGGAATAATGTACTCTCATCTACATTACGTCTCGTATCCAGATCTGCATAGCCAAAACCACCTGAAAAAATAACCGAATCTTTTGTTGTAATGCCCAACATCAAACCAACAATATTCTCTTGCTTCATGATTACTTCTATAGAATCAGTCAGCTGCTTAATGCTGTCAATGGATCCAGTTTTTTGTGAAAACGAAACAGTTGCAAAAGACAAAATAATTAATGTAAGAAAAGCGCTTTTCATTTATTGACTTCCCATTTTATACTAGGATTGTAATCATATAAAAACATTTATTGAATATATGCAATTATGGAACTCAGGTCTTTGATTAAAAAGTTCGAACTCTCTCCTGTTGGTAGTACAAAATAGTTTAATGATTCTTGTATGCTATTAATCCCTAGTTGATCAAACGATGAAGAAATGACTGCAAATTCATAATTTTTAGAATGATCCTCGCTGCTCAAATTATTTTCTGCAAGTAATAGAAGACGGCGTAATACCATAATGAAATGAATTAAATGCTGAGGGCTGTTGAATTAAACGTTTCCAATCATATTTTTTATTAATTTCCCCAGAGTCTCTATGCTCTTTTCTATATCCCTGGTAAATGGGTTGCCAATGCCCAGCCTGATATAATTGCTGAAGTCAGTGTCTGCCGTTAACATATTTCCAGGAGCAATACAGATCTTATGATCCATAGCTTTTTGAAACAATTCATTCGAATCAATAGTATCATTAAGCCTGATCCATAAGAAGCATCCTCCCTTTGGTCTGCTTAATTGGGTGTCTTCGGGAAAATATTTTGTGATGGCTCGGCTGTACAGTCTGCATTGTGTCGAGAGGTTTCGTCTCAGGTTTCTGAGGTGAAGATCTAGGCGCCCTGTGTTAAAGAACAAGCCCACTGTTGCATGGGTGGGACCGGGCGAAGCGAGTGAAAGGGTTATCTTAATCTCGATAATCTTTTTGATGAACCTTCCAGGTATGCACCATCCCACGCGATATCCTGGAGCCAGCGTTTTTGAAACAGAAGAACACAACAACACTAAGCCTTTTTTATCATAGCTTTTACAGGTTCTTGGCCTGGTTTCTCCGAAATAGCATTCTCCAAACACATCATCCTCGATCAGGGGAATATCATGTTCAGCGAGCATATCCACCAGTTGCTTCTTACATATATCGGGCATGCAACTGCCAAGTGGATTATTAAAACTCGGAGTAAACAAACAGGCTTTTATCCCGGACAGCACGGTTTTCAAATAATTGATATCAGGACCGGTTTCAGGATCAGTTGGAATTTTTACTGCTTTCAAACCTAAATTTTTCAGAACATTCACGATTCTGAAGAAGCCGGGAGTTTCAATGGCTACCGCATCACCCGGCTTAGTTACGGCCATCAGGGAGAATACCAATGCCTCCATACATCCCTGGGTTGTTACTATATCTTTGTCAGAGAGATTGCCTCCCCAATTGAATGACTGTCGTGCGATTTCCTTTCTAAGCAACTCATTCCCCTGGATTCCTTCATAGCCGATACAACCATCACTCCTTTTCCGAATCATTTCTGCCATCGTCTTATTCAACTTTGCCTTTGGTAGCAAACATACAGCAGGCGCACTCAGGGATAATTGAATAATATTTTCTTCCGCCAGGTTTCTATAAACTTCAGTAGGCATTTCATCTGCACCAATAGCTTCCCTTTCCGGAAGTTCCGTCAGTTCTTTTGAAGCTATATGCAATTTCCTTGGGTTTGTTTTTACATAGTATCCCGATTTTGTTCTTGCCTCAATAAGTCCCATGACCTCCAACTCGGAATAAGCCTTGTATACAGTTGTGATGCTTAAGCCCTGCTCTTTACTCAATGACCGGATTGAAAGTAATTTATC
>DASTZB010000497.1:0-10706 GCA_035764525.1 Chitinophagaceae bacterium
GATCTAAAATCGATAATGAAAGGTGAAAAACAAAGATGGAGCGATGGAACTAAAGTAAGTATTGTCTTAATGAAGACAAATACATTGACGGGAGAGATCACTTGTCAGAAAATTTACAGCATGAGTGGTGATAAAGTGAAAAGATTTTGGCTTGGGCTTTCATTTAGCGGCAAAGCTGATGCCCCCACTTTCTGCAATTCCGTTGCCGAATTGGAATCAATAATAGCACAGACACCAGGCGCTATTGGCATTATAGACAAAGTTTCTACTAATACGGGTATTAAAATAATTATGGTTGATGGGAAAAATTCTTTTTGATCTGATATTTTGTTAAAAGGCATTACTTCTCTTCAAATATTAGTAAATTATCTGTGACCCGGTATTGGTAAGATTAAAACAGGTTTACACCATGCGGATCACATTAAAAACAAAAATCTGGTTAACAGTTCTCACGATCGTTTTGATGTTTTCATTCTTTTCACTTTATTATTTTCCTTCTCAGCAGGAAAAATACCTGCTCGATAACTATAATAACGAAGTACAGAACCTCACCAATACAATTTCACTGGGCGTAAAAATAGCTCTCAAGGATGAAAATTTTGAAGGTGTACAGACCGCGATGAGTTTTGTAAAGGACGATCCAAGGTTGTTGTTTGTAAATCTTTTGGTAGCTGATACTACCTGGGACAATGATCACAAAAGTTTTAAAGTGGGTGATTCTCTTTTAAAAACCTATCCTGATGACACCGTCAATCGTCATGCTACCCATTCAAAAAACTCTATCATTAAAAAACGATCTGAATTTACATCTGATATGATGAATGGCGCTATTGAATTGGCAGTTACAACTGAATATATTGAAAAGGGTAAAAAGGAAATAAGGACAACATCTTTGATTGTAAGCGGCGTGGTTTTTGTTATTGGCATACTGATCGGGTTTTGGCTATCGCGAAATATTTCCATACCGGTACTGGCATTGCGAAATGCTGCGGATAAAGTGGGTGAAGGAGATCTTACACAAAGAGTAACAAATGAATCCGGAGATGAAATAGGTGACCTGGCGAGGGCATTTAATAAGATGGTAGCCGACCTGGCGAAAGCCCGTGAAGAACTAAGCAAAGCAAATCTTGATCTTGCCTCTACAAACGAGGAATTACATAAAACAGTTGCTGATTTGAAAGCTGCACAAGAACAATTAATACAGGCAGAAAAAATGGCATCGCTTGGTCAGCTGACAGCAGGAATTGCGCATGAATTAAATAATCCTATAAATTTTGTTTCGGCGAATATTCAGCCGTTAAAAGATGATATGACTGATCTAATAAAGTTTATTGAAAGTTATGACGAAATTATAAATACGAAAGGGCTGAAAAATGAATTCAGTGAAATTGAAAAAGCAAAGCAGGATGGTAACATAGAATTTACAAAGAAAGAAATAAGCAATTTATTAAAAGGAATTGAAGATGGCGCCACCCGAACTTCTGAAATTGTAAAGGGTCTAAAGAATTTTTCAAGGCTGGATCGGAATGTTTTCAAGAAAGCAAGCATTAATTACAGCCTGGATTCAACGCTTACTCTATTACATAATTCGTTTAAAAACAGGATTGAAATTGTAAAGCATTATGGTGATCTGCCAGAAGTAGATTGCTTCCCCGGTCAGATCAACCAGGTTTTCATGAATATACTTTCCAACGCCATCCAGTCAATTCCTGCTGAAGGCAAAATTTTCATAAAAACCTGGCAAGAACAGGATAACGTTAAAATATCGATTCGTGATACAGGAGTTGGTATGATAGACGAAGTAAGAAAAAAAATATTCGATCCTTTCTTTACAACAAAGGAAGTTGGCAAGGGAACAGGATTGGGCTTGTCGATTTCATTTGGAATTATTCAAAAACATAATGGAGAAATCGAAGTGTTTTCAAAACCCGGTGAAGGAACAGAGTTTTCAATCAGGATTCCTATCACCCAACAAACAATAAACTAAACTATGGAAGTATTGAAAGATGTTTTTAATGTGTTGTATGTTGATGATGAAGAAAACAACCTGAATTCATTCAGGGCTGCTTTACGAAGAAATTATAACATATATACAGCTTTAAGCGGGGAAGAAGGTATGGATATTCTTTCCAAAACAGACATTCATGTTATCGTTACAGATCAACGCATGCCCCACATGACTGGCGTACAATTTTTGCAACATATACCGGATGCACAAGATAATATCAAGATCATTCTTACCGGTTTTAGTGATATGGAATCAATCATCGACGCCATCAACACCGGCAAGGTTTATCGGTATATCACAAAGCCGTGGGATAAAGACGAATTAAAGATCACCATTGACAATGCAATAGAAACTGTAATGCTTAGACGTAACAACAAACACCTGATCCATGAATTGCAGGAACACAATGAACAATTGGAAGAAAAAGTACGTTTACGAACACAGGAAATCGAAAAGCAAAAGCAAATTATTGAAGCTGCAAAAATTCAATCAGATGCTTTGTTGCTGAATATTTTGCCTGCTGAAATTGCAGATGAATTAAAACAATTTGGAAAATCATATGCCAGGAAACATGAGCAGGTAAGTGTTTTATTTGCTGACATCAAGGGCTTTACTTCCATTGCAGAAAAATTGACACCTGTCAAATTGGTAACCCAGCTTGACGAAGTTTTTGGAGCGTTTGATAATATTATTGCAAAATATGGAATGGAAAAAATAAAAACCATCGGTGATGCCTATATGTGTGCCAGCGGGTTACCATTAGCCGATAATGAAAATGCAATCAAATCTGTAAAAGCGGCACTAGACATGCAGCAGTTTATTAAGGAATTTGGAGCAGGCAATAAAATTCAAAATTTGCCAGTCTTTGAAATCCGGATCGGAATTCATACTGGCCCTCTTGTAGCAGGCGTGGTAGGATTAAAGAAATTTGCTTACGATATATGGGGAGATGCAGTGAATCTTGCGGCACAAATGGAACAACACAGTGAAGTGGGGAAGGTAAATATTTCCGGAGAAACTTATTCTTTGATAAAAGATACTTTTAATTGCACCCATAGAGGAAAAGTTGAAGCTAAAAGTAAAGGACAAGTAGATATGTATTTTGTGGAATCAGCAAAATAGTTTTCAGCATATGTTGGCGTTTTTTCTGACTCTTCTTTTTCCTAATTTTATTAATTAAAGCAATCTAACTTATAACCTGAGTTAATGGAGTTCATAGATTATTACAAAGTGCTGGGTGTTGAAAAGAATGCGTCACCGGATGATATAAAAAAAGCATATCGCAAATTGGCAAGAAAACATCATCCCGATCTCAATCCCAATGATAAGGAAGCTCATAAAAAATTTCAGCAGGTCAATGAAGCCAACGAAGTTTTGAGTGATCTTGAAAAAAGAAAAAAATATGACCAGTATGGAAAGGACTGGCAGCATGCCGAACAATTTGAACAGGCCAGGCAGTCACAACCACAGGGTTTTGGAAAAGAAACATTCTCCGGTGATTTCAATGAAAGTGAATTCTCTGATTTTTTTGCTTCTATGTTTGGGAATACGGGAAGTGGTGGTTTCCGTCAAAGACAAACGAAATTCCGGGGCGAAGATTACCATGCCGAGCTACAATTGAATCTTACCGATATTTACAAAACCCATCAGCAGGTTTTAACGGTTAATGATAAAAATATCCGGATCACTATTCCTGCCGGAGTTGAGAACGGACAAAAAATAAAGATCGCTGGCCATGGCGGACGGGGAATTAACGGTGGGCCAAACGGAGACTTGTATATCACATTCCATATTATTAATAATACTAAATTCAAAAGGCACGGAAATGATCTTCATACTACCATTGATCTTGACCTATACACTGCTGTGCTTGGTGGCGAGATCACTATAGATACTCTTGATGGGAAAGCGAGACTAAAAATAAAACCGGGAACGCAAAATGGAAGCAAGATAAAATTAAAGGGCAAAGGATTTGTTGTATATAAAAAAGATGGTGAGTTTGGCGACCTGGTTATAACATTCCATGTAAAAATACCAACTGAGTTGACAGATAAGCAAAAAGAACTCTTTGAACAATTATCAAAATCATCATAAAAATATTTTTAATGCAAACTGGAGATATAATAGTTCTTGATGAATTCTGCGCCAGTCACCAACTTGAGATCTCATTTATCCGGTCACTGGAAGAACATGGGTTGATAGAAACGATCTTTGTAAATGAGACTTTGTGTGTTCCGGGCCAGGAATTATCTAAGCTGGAACAAATCGTGCGACTTCACCAGGAATTAAATATTAACCCTGAAGGCATTGATGCAATCAATATTTTACTCAAGCGAGTCGAAGACATGCAAAACGAAATAAGTGAGTTAAGAAACAGGTTGAATTTTTACGAAGAAAATCAATAGTTATTTCTTTCCGGGCCAAACGTCATTATTACTGGACATTAATTAATTTAAATATTTTCTGACCTATAGCAATGAAAAATTTAACTCTGGCACGGCGATGCGCAATAATTTTTTGCCCTGTTTTCTTTTTCCTGGCGTGCAAACAAGATCCTAATAATAAAAAAGAGTTATGGGCCGTAGTCATCAATTTCTTTTCACCCGATCCGGGTTATTACCCTGGCATAAAGAAATTTCCATTCCCCGACTCATTACGATTTGCACGACTCGAAAGCATATTTGCCAATCAGGATAAGCTGCCGGTCATTAGCGATTCATCTATAATTTTCTATGATAATTACCGGGTAAATGGCGAAGAAGTATGCTGTAAAAAAGATACGCTTGAAGCATTTACCGATAGCATCAAAGGAAAAAAATATCTTTTCGCTATCGGGGAATACATAGCCCTTTTTCAAAGTGATAGTAATTCATTTACCAGTCTAAGACCAAGAAAGAACATAGTATCCATTCCATTATGGGGTATCAAATTAAATACCCCCTACCCGTCCGAAAATTTTAGAGACGAGTATGAAAAGTTTGGGGCCAAACTTGTCAAGCTGGATGAAAGATTTGACGAGGCTATCAAACAAAAATGGCGGGACAATGATTCGATATCAGTGGAGACTATCCAATTTAATAACTCTACGGATAGAATTATAACAGCCCTTTATAAAGACATGAATGAAAAAGAGGTGAAATCAATAATCGATTTCGCCAGAAACAACTTTCCCAATTTCATTTACAGGGAAGCGATGCAAAAAGATAGTGATGGGAAACCGTTGAAGGTTATCAGGATATTATTCCAGGGAGTTTCCATGTCCTTTACACAGGTTAACACAACTGAATATTCTTTTATGATGACGGATTATTATGAAACCATCAAACTGATCATTAATAACGCAGAAACAGGTTATGTATTTAGAGATGATGTGAAGATATTCTGACCTCAGCTTTCTTTCTAATAATGGCGTCATAATCGTCATATACCCTATACGGGGAAATTTATGGACATTCTGTAGAATAAGTTAATGTCTTGGCTATGTCAGGAAATAGTGTGATACCAATTCGTTCATCTTTTGGCCCAAATATTGGATGTTGAGAATTATGGAAAAATCACAGGAATTTTTAAAAAGAGAGTTCATTCACTTGCTAAGCGATACATTAGCTTTATTAGGAGCTGACAAACGATTAATTGACGATATAAAAGGCATAGAAGAGAATCCATTCTCGTTTAAGATCATTGAGGAGATCAAGAGATATAATCGTGATCAGAAAATTAAAACTAAAGACGCTGCAGCTCTCTTAAATACTACATTTTCATATCCGTGATTAGCCCTTTAGCGGATTCTGGATTTGAAGAAGAAAGCTTCTTCTTCTCTCCTTTTGTCCTGAGTATTACATAGGGAAGAAAGATGTGGGCAGAACAATAAACCATTCTCCAAAATCATAACCATATTTATTTTTTGCAATAAGCGATTATCCAATCCAAAACAGTATCCCTACCCTCTTTAAAGTCTTTCCAGGCTGGTTCCATTTTTATATCCGGCTCAAATGCTGGTACATCTTCGTCCAGAAATTTATAGTACCGTGTTGAATAAGATATGACCAATTTTGAATTAGGCAACTTCATTTCGTCATTTTCAGAATAGCTATTAGGTTTCTCACCCGGTGGCTCACCAAGCAAGATGGCATTTGTTTCTTTCTTAAAGTCAATGCTATTGACCATAGCAGCAGAAAAAGTTCTTCTGCCTGTGATCACAAATAAGTTTCCTTTTTTATTGAACCCTTCATTTTCTTTGATCCTTGAAATTAACAACCGGCGTCCTTTTAAAAAGTCACCTCCTCCATTGAAGCGAAGATCAACGATCAGTCTTGTTGCTTTTTTCTCTTTAATAAAATCAAACAATTTATCAACGTTACGATTCAATTCGTCATATTTCTTAAAATTGAGATACACCGCATTGATGTCATCGATATAGCTAAACCAGAAAGGATCGTTTAGGTTTTGACGAAACAGAGGTTGTCCTTTACTTGCAGGTATCCAGGCTCTGCTTCCATCTGCCGGCATTGGTACCAGGTCAAGTTTTATTTCTTTATTAGCGGAATCTAAAAAAACAAAACTGGCATCATCATAGTCAGTCACGATGCCAAGTGTAACAAGTATTTCAGGAATTACCAGGTAAACAGGCCCGGTACTCATCGTGTACCATTCATTCTCATCCTGTGAAATAATGGAAGCAAGCTTCGTGTTTATTTCTTCCATTCCAAGGTTACCGATCCGTGAGAGCCGCGTACCAAGGGCTTCTTTATAAAGTGCCGTAGTTGCTATTACATACAATTCGTTACCAAACCAGTTCAAAGCGACAGGGTAACGTTTGAAACTGTTGGGTAAATGAACACCCGTATGGCCATCCCCAATCTTCGCTGTTATTTGCATGAGCCGGACTATTACCTGGTAATCTTTAAGAGAGGGTGCATCATTGTATAGCTGATCTATATCTTTCTCAAATTCCTCTTTTGACACATGATGAAAAGCATTCTTATGTTTTTTAACCAGCTGCTCTCCAAAATACTTAATATCCTCTTGCCATTGTGCTGATGTGATGGCAACATTGGTTTGTGCAAGCAGATAAAAACATAAAAATGAAAGTGCGGAGATCAAAAAATATCTTTTCATAAAATTATTTTTCATGGCTTAGTGAATTTATCGGACGATACGCGTTGATAGTTGCCATTCAAACAGTTTTATCTTCGCCCTGATTTCCATTTGCTAACAAAATAAATTCTCTACTTTAGTAGTGGTATTGGGATCATGTTCGTGTGGGACTCCGGATACCCTGCATATCGTCTGACACAAAATTCTGAACATTTTTGACATTAACAGAAGTAACTTTAAGAGTTAGGTCTGCCATTAAAAAACGAATTCAATGTCCCAGGCCCGCCAGCTCGCTGCTATTATGTTTACCGATATAGTCGGTTACACGGCTTTGATGCAGGCCAATGAGCAAAAGGCGGTGGCGGTAATTAAACATTATAATTCCACACTTGAAAAATTAGTGAGCCAATTTAATGGAGAGGTATTGAATTATTATGGCGATGGCAGCCTTTGTATTTTCCATAGCGCCACTGATGCAGCTAATTGTGCCCTTGCTGTACAAAAGGAATTGAAAAGTGAACCAGTAGTTCCACTGCGAATCGGCTTACACATTGGTGAAGTTTTTTTTGAAGATGCAAAGGCTTTAGGAGATGGAGTGAATGTTGCTTCAAGAGTTCAATCATTAGGACAGGAAAATACAATCTTAGTCTCAGGTGAGTTTAACGATAAAATAAAAAATAATTCTTCCATTAGCACAACTTCCTTAGGTCAATTCGAATTTAAAAATGTCGGTAAACCATTAGAAATATTTGCATTCAGCAATGAAGGATTATTTATTCCGCAGCGGGGCAAAATGGAAGGGAAACTGAAGAAGACATCAGGGAAGAGACAATTCATTGTTGCGGCATTGATGATCATCCTTTTTTGTGCAGCCGGTTTTTTCATATACAAAACATTCTTTACGGCGAAAGTGGCATCCGGATCTAATGACCAATCCATTGCCGTGCTACCCTTTGTCGATATGAGTGAGGCTAAAGACCAGGAATACTTCAGTGATGGAATGAGTGAAGAATTATTAAATCTCTTATCAAAAATTCCAACTCTAAAAGTGATCTCACGAACTTCCTCCTTTTCTTTCAAAGGGAAAAACCTCGACGTTCGAAAGATTGGCGAAAACCTGGGTGTTGAAAATATACTGGAAGGCAGTATCCGCAAATCAGGCAATACGATCCGTATTACGGCACAGTTGATCGAAGTGAGTAAGGGAACTCATCTTTGGTCTGAAACTTATGACCGTGAGATGAAGGATGTCTTCGTGATCCAAGATGAAATTTCAAAGATGATCGTTGACATTTTAAAGATCGAGTTAACTGGTAAGCATGCAAACCAGTTGGCCCGTGGTTTCACTAAAAACACTGAAGCGTATGAGGACTATCTAAAGGGTCGCTATCACTGGAACATGAGAACAGACGACGGTATAAAAAAGGCAATCGGTTATTTTGAAGATGCAATTAAAAAGGATTCCAATTATGCGGCAGCATATTCTGGATTGGCAGACACTTATCTTACTCTCTTTGATTATGACTTAATGTCGATTGACGAATCAACTTCAAAAGCAAAAGAGGCGGCTCAGCAGGCTTTAAAAATAAATCCGCTGCTTGCTGAAGCACATAATTCTCTTGCCCATATCAACTTGCATGAGTGGAATTGGGAAAGTGCTGAAAAAGGTTTTCAAAAGGCTATTGAACTAGATCCAGCTTATGTGCTGGCTCACCATTGGTATGCTCTCTGTCTTACAGCAATAGGAAAATCAAATGAAGCCGTCAATGAGATGAAGAAGGCAAGAGAGCTTGATCCTCTTTCGACACGAATTAATGCTGATCTCGGGATGGCGTATCTCTCGGCCAAGAAATATGATGAGGCGATTGAACAGGAGAAAAATACCATCGAGTTAAATCCAAAAGCCGCAGGAGCCTATTGGATACGTGGCATGGCCTACCAGCAAAGAAAATTGTTTGGTGAAGCGATCAAAGATTATCGGCATGCATTAGAACTTTCACCAGAAGATCAAAATTATCTCGCTGCTCTTGGACATGTTTATGCATCAAGTGGAAACACTCCTGCTGCACGGAACATTCTTGACACTTTATTCGCTCTGAACAAAAAGGAGCATGTGTCTCCATTTTTTATCGCACTTGTTTATACCGGGCTTAATGATAAAGAAAAGGCCTTGGAATGGCTGCAAAAAGCTTACGAAGAAAAATCAGGTTCAGTACGATACCTGAAGATGGAACCACGTTTGCAGAACCTGCGTAATGAACCACGTTATGTAGCACTCATGAAAAAAATTGGGTTGGAAAAATGATCGGTTGTATAAGATCCTGGCGCAATTAATATTTTCCCCTGTATGTCGGCCTATTAATTAAATACAGAAACTGTTTTCCTGGGTTTTCCAAAATAATTAAAGTCGGTATTCATCAAAACAATTTTTTAAAAATTTACATCGGATCGATGTTAAACTTCCGCTTCTTAAGTAGTGGTTATACGATTTTTAAAAATATCCGCCTTCTCTAAAACAATAATAAGTGCCCGAACTTTGTTTTGAAAGATGCAAGAGTTTAAGTGCTCTGTTTTTAATCTCCGTACTCCTTTTTGAATTGTACCCCATCAGGGTGCATACGATCTCCGCCCCTTTGAGAACCTGATCTAAACCATTTTTGAAAACAAAAATTCAGGTTATGAAAAAGCTCAACTCCCTGCTTCACAACGTGGATGTACAGGGCAAGCTGATTACGGTAACTATTTTCGCCGTACTCATTGTTCTCAGCATCATTACATGGGATAAATAAGTTTACCCTATGTGTCAATCGATCACGTGGATTGTTAAGGCAATTCACGACAAAACATTGCCCCGTCAAAGCGGGGCATTTTATTTAGCACTGTTCTTATAGTTTTCTATTATCAAAAATTTCTTTGCTGTTTATTATGCGGCAGAAGGGTTATTAAAAATATCTACAACACATTTCCAATTGCCGTCTGCTTCCTTTCGCCAAATACTATAACCTCTGCCGGGAATTGCAATTTTATTTCCCGTTGAATCATTCATCAGTTATAAGCGTTTTATTCGACCTGGTAGGCGTATCCGGCTTATTCAAAAGAACAGTAATGATACATTCGAATGCAATACGCCCAGCTGTCGAGCCTACTATTACAGTTAAAGTAAAGAGTGACGCCAAAAAATCGACTCCTTCATTGATCAATAAGTAAAGGTGTTGTGGAAAAATATTCGGCCCTTTTCCCTCCAGGCTTTTGTTCAATTGAAATGCTGTATTGATCAATTATTCTCTAATTAAGATCAGGGGTTCTGCTAATCATTCTCATTTGTGATAAATGTCATATTTGCTATTCTTGTAAACCAGCAAGGACAAAATTAAATGGTTATGACAGCGCCATGGAAACTTATCTTTATCAAGCTGATCCATACGATCATCTGGGTCTTCTTTAACATAGTGATCTTTTACTTGTTTTATGCTGTTATTATTGATAAAATTGATAAATGGATATGGGTAGGGCTTGCCTTATTTTTATTGGAAGGAATTGTTTTGCTTATTTTTAAAATGAAATGTCCCCTTACAGTTATTGCCCGCAGATACTCAGATTC
>DASTZB010000498.1:0-4356 GCA_035764525.1 Chitinophagaceae bacterium
GAAGGTCATCCCAACAACACAACCCTCGAACATTTGCAAGCGTTATATGATCTTGGTTTTCGCCGCATCAGTTATGGAGTACAGGATAATGACCCCGAAGTACAGCGCATCATCAACAGGATCCAGCCGTTGGAAAATGTAAAGAATGCGACTGGCAATGCAAGAAAGATCGGCTTTGAATCTGTAAATTTTGACCTGATCTATGGTTTACCAAAACAAACTTTACAAAGCATCACGAGGACTTTTGAGCAGATACTCGAACTGAGACCTGATCGAATTGCTTTTTACAGCTATGCCCATGTACCGTGGACCAGTCGTGGTCAGCGTTTGTTTGATGAAAATGATCTACCATCTCCGGAAGAAAAATTACAACTTTACCTAAAGGGAAAGGAGATATTAGCCAAAGCTGGTTATACCGATATTGGCATGGATCACTTTGCACTCTCAACTGACAGATTATTTGATGCATGGACAGATGGCACACTTCACAGAAACTTCATGGGTTATACTACACAACATACCTCTATCCTGCTTGGATTAGGTGTATCCAGCATCAGCGATATTGGAAATGGATTTGCTCAAAACAACAAGACTCTTCATGAATATTATGAATGCATCAGCAAAAATGAGCTACCTGTGTTCAGGGGTTATTTTTTAAATGAAGAAGATATAGCATTCCGAAAATATATTCTCAATATCAGCTGCCAGGGAAGAACCGGATTTAATTCTGAACATCTGGATATTTTAAAACAATTCAGTTTTCCTGAACTGAAAAAATTGGAAGAAGACAAATTAATAGAATGGACTGAAGATGGGCTAACTGTAACGTCATTGGGTCGTCATTTTATCCGGAATATCTGCAGTGCATTTGATCTTCATTTGCTCAGGAATAAAAAAGAAAACACTAAGAAGTTGTTTAGCAAAGCAATCTGATTGTGAAAGATCGTTGTTAGTGGTGAAATAGAACAATACTTATTTGCGCAGCATCTTATAAATCCTGACCGCACTCATCAGTATTACTATAAATAAAACCAAACCAACGAGTCCCCATACCACACTGATATTTTCTCTTACTACTACCAGCATAACAATGCAAATAAGAAATATGGTAGCCACTTCATTCCATATACGGAGCTGCTGAGAAGAATATTTGAACACTCCTTTTATCTGTTGTTTAAAAATGATATGCAAAGAAAAATGATAGATATAAAGAAAGAAAACAAAGATCAGTTTGATAAGCAACCACCTGCCGGCTGGTTCAAAAAGAAAATCGAGCCACGGACCTTCAATTAATACCCACAAGCCAAAAATAAGAGTAAGTACAGCAGATGGCCAGGTAATGCCATACCATAATCTCTTCATCATTATTCCAAATTGCAGTTGTAATGCTTCTTTAATTGCAGCGGGTTTATCACTGGCTTCTGTATTGTAAATAAAAAGCCGGGGAAAGTAAAACAAGCCTGCAAACCAGGTTACAATAAAAATTATATGAAGTGCTTTTAAATATAGATACATGATGCTGCTAAGCTAATATCATTTGATGATTCCCGTTTGCATATTCTTTGATCCATTTTGTAATCGCATCTACCCACATAGGATGAACATTCAGACAAGGTATCATAGTATAACTCTCTCCTCCTGCATGCATAAAAGTTTCTTTTCCTCTCTCTGCAATTTCTTCCAGTGTTTCTAAACAATCACTTACAAAAGCAGGACAAAGGATCAACAGCTTCTTGATCCCTTCCTTTGGCATTTGTTCCAAACGTATATCTGTAAAAGGCTCTAACCAACCTTTACCCAATCTTGATTGAAAAGAAATACTATACTTGTCCACCGGTATGTTCAATTGAGATGTTATGAGTCTTGTTGTTATAAAACATTGATGGCGGTAGCAGAAATTATGTGCCGGCGAATCCTCATTGCAACAATTTTCTAACTGTAAACAATGTTTTCCTGTAATATCGCTCTTCTTAATATGTCTTCCAGGTACACCATGATAACTGAATAAAATATGGTCATACTCGTGAATGAGATATGGTCTCATATTTTCCACCATGGCATTGATGTAATCCGCATTATTATAATATGGCTTAATAGTAGTCAAACTGAATTTATACTTTTCTTTTGCATGCACCTCTTTCATATACTCAACGGCAGTTTCATAGCTGCTCATTGCATAATGAGGATAAAGCGGAAACAAGATCACTTCTTCCAAACCATTCACCTTCTTTAATAATTCATCGTAGGCATCTTTTGGCGACGGATTGCCATAACGCATAGCAATTGTCACCGGTTCATCTATTTGTTTCTGAACAGATGTTTGTAATCGTTTTGTCAATTCAATTAACGGGGATCCCTCTTTCCACCAAATCGATTTGTAAGCCTCAGCACTCTTGGGAGCACGGAAAGGGACAATAATTCCTTTAACCAATAAAAGCCGCGATAAGTAGGGCATATCAATTACCCGACCGTCCATTAAAAATTCGTTAAGGTATTTACGTACGGCTTTTACCCGGGTAGAGTCTGGTGAACCCAGATTCATAAGTATAATTCCTCTCTTCAAAGCTGTTGTCATAATTATTGTTTGCAAAAGTAACCGCAATACAAAACAAAAGCTCAAATACAAAATCATTTTGATTGAATAGACGCATCTTTTTACCAGACGAGTCCGTTTACAGGTCACTATTTGATATGAGCTTCGACAGTTTTTAAGTTGATGAAAATCAAACTTTGAAATGACAGTGCAATGACAGAGATTTTAGGAGCTTGCGATTACCAAAAGTATTTTTGTGTTGACCAAAAAGAAATCACTTTACGTATGAATGGCAATAGCCTTAAAGATGTTTCCAGGTTTTTTATGGCTGGAATTAACTACAAAAAAACCGACGCTGCAATCAGAAGCCAATTTGCGATTCTTGATGATCAATATGCTGCTATTAATGAATCAGCATACTCGTTTGGCGTTAAAGAATTTTTTATTGTATCCACGTGTAATCGTACCGAGATTTATGGATTTGCAGACAATGCTGCACAATTGATCAATTTGCTTTGTACCCAAACGCAAGGATCTGTTGAAAAATTTTCTGAGCTTGCTTATGTAAAACAAGACATTTATGCTATTGAACACCTTTTTGAGGTAGCGGCTGGTCTCGATTCACAAATACTCGGCGATTATGAAATAGTAGGACAAATTAAAAAAGCTGCCCGGATTGCAAAGGATTCTGAATGCATTGATGCGTTTACTGAAAGACTTATCAATAATGCGCTACAGGCTTCAAAAGCCATTAAAAATAAAACTGAACTAAGTGGTGGTACCGTTTCAGTTTCATTTGCAGCTGTTCAATACATACGTGAAAATGTAAAAGCAGTTAAAAGCAAGGATATATTATTGCTGGGCACTGGAAAGATCGGTCGTAACACATGTAAGAATATTGTTGATTACTTAGGTACAACAAAAGTTACGCTGATCAATCGTACCGAAGAAAAAGCAAAACTTTTGGCAATTGAACTAGGATTACAATCAGCACCACTTGAACAATTAGCCCAGCATATCAGATCAGCAGATATTATAATAACAGCCACCAATTCAACTGAACCGGTAATTCTTGAACAGTATCTGAACCATGCAGGTCAAAAACTGATCATCGATCTTTCAGTTCCCTATAATATAGAGATTGCCGCACAGCAATTATCAAATATAAAACTGGTAAACGTTGATGAGCTTTCTAAAATGAAAGATAAAACACTTTCAAAAAGAACAGCAGAAGTTCCCAAGGCAAAAGCGATCATTGCAGAACATGTGAGTGAGTTTATGGAATGGTATAAAATGCGGAAAAATGTTCCGGTGCTGAAGGCAGTAAAATCAAAATTGAAGGAGATCCATACTTCCCCATTATTTATTCCTTTATCAAACAATCAACTCTCTCCCGATGATAGAATTCAACGGGTAATTAATGGAATGGCTTCAAAAATGAGAGAACAAAATCAAAAGGGTTGTTATTATATTGAAGCTATCAATGAATTTATAGCTACCGGAAGTTAATAAAATGGAAAAGATCATCCGGATTGGAACAAGAGAAAGTCAGCTCGCTGTCTGGCAGGCTGAGCAAGTAAAAAATTTGCTTGCCCAATATGGCTTTGCATCTGACTTAGTTTATATAAAGAGCGACGGCGACATTGATCTGAAAACTCCTTTATACGAAATGGGCGTTCAAGGGATCTTTACAAAAAGTCTTGATATTGCTTTGCTGAATGATAAGATTGATATCGCCGTTCATTCAATGAAGGACGTACCTACACAATTGGCAAAAGGAATTGTGCAGGCTGGAGTGTTAAAGAGAGCTTCTTATAAAGATC
>DASTZB010000499.1:0-4671 GCA_035764525.1 Chitinophagaceae bacterium
AAGGAAATACGACAAATATCAACAGCTGGGATGTGGCAGTAAAAGCATTGGCTGCTGCTGCTGAATACAGCCGCAGTGTGATCGTTGAAAAATTTATTACCGGTTTTGATTTTCGTTGTCTTGTTATCAATTATAAATTTATTTGCGCTGCATTGCGTACGCCTGCTTCAGTTGTTGGTGATGGCATTCATAATATACAATGGCTGATCGATGAAACAAACAAAGATCCGCGGCGTGGCTATGGTCATGAAAAAGTGCTCACACAAATCACTATTGACCAGTTTACTCAAAAAATGCTTGATGATGCAGGGATCACATTAGAAACTATTCCTAAAAAAGGTGAAAGAATTTTATTAAAACCTACAGCCAATCTTTCTACTGGTGGTACCTCAACCGATATAACCGATGAAGTGCACCCGGCAAATATTTTTATGTTTGAAAGAATAGCAAAGATCATCGGACTTGATATTTGTGGTATTGATATAATGGCAACTGATCTGCGAACTCCTGTTTCTGAAAATGGCGGTGCTGTACTGGAAGTAAATGCTGCTCCCGGTTTCCGAATGCATATTGAACCTTCTGAAGGATTGGGAAGAAATGTTGCTGAGCCAGTGGTTGACATGTTATTCCCCAGGGGCAGTGCAGGAAGAATTCCCATTATAGCGATCACCGGAACGAATGGTAAAACCACAACAACAAGATTGACGGCGCATATTGCAAAAAGTGCGGGAAAGAAAGTTGGCTATACAACAAGTGATGGTGTTTATATACAAAATCAAATGATGATGAAAGGTGATTGCACCGGGCCTATTTCATCTCAATTTGTTTTAAAAGATCCCACGGTTGATTTTGCAGTGTTGGAATGTGCAAGAGGTGGTATATTAAAATCCGGACTCGCATTTCAAAATTGTGAAGTAGCAGTTGTTACGAATGTTGCCGCTGATCATATGGGTCTCGGCGGTATTCATACTGTGGAAGCGATGGCAAAAGTAAAAGCAGTGGTACCGGAAACCGTCTTTGATCATGGCTATACAGTGCTCAATGCAGATGATGATTTAGTATACAAAATGAAAAACAACCTTGATTGCAATATCGCTTTATTCAGTATGGATGAAAACAATCCGCGAATAAAAGAGCATGCTGCATCGCATGGTTTGTCATGCGTATATGAAAATGGATATATCACACTGATGAAAGGAGGATGGAAAATAAGGGTGCTACATGCAAAAAATATTCCTTTAACGTTTGAAGGAAAAGCGATACATAATATTCAAAATTGTTTACCGGCTGTTTTGGCAACTTATCTTTTCCGCGATATTACTATTGAAGATATAAGGACGGGATTACAAACATTCATGCCAAGCGCCAACCTGACACCGGGTCGTTTGAACTTCTTCCATTTTAAAAACTACACCATACTTGCCGACTTTGCTCATAATCCGCATGGATTAAAATTGCTTTGTGATTTTGTAAGTAAGCTCGATTATCCTCTTCGTGTCGGCGTCATCAGCGGTACTGGCGATCGAAGAGATGAAGATATTCGTGAGTTGGGAGAAATTTCAGCAAAATATTTTGACGAGATCATTATTCGTTGCGATAAGAATTTAAGAGGAAGAACTGCCAAAGAAATTATCGGACTTTTAAAAGATGGAATTGAAAAAGTAAATGCAAATATCCCGGTAATGACAATTCCCGATGAGAACGAGGCGCTGGAATATATTTATGAGAATCCTAAACATGGGGCTTTATATACGATTATGTGTGATGTGGTGGCCGGTGCATTGGATAAAATAAGAGAGCTGAAAGAGAGAGACGAAAGAGAGGAAAGACCTTTTATTCTTAGCAATTAATTTAACCCAAAAACCTTTTGGCATCAAACTGTGCAAGCCTTATTTTTGCACCCCATTCCGAAAAGGATGTGAGGATGACCCATGGTGTAATGGTAGCACTACAGATTTTGGTTCTGTCTGTTAAGGTTCGAATCCTTATGGGTCAACAGATAATAATTTAAATACCTTGCATATCAACTAATTGCAGGGTATTTTCATTTTAATACCAGAACCCGATCTGAATTACTGGAAGTGCGTCGTTATAAAAAACATGATCTTGAAAATGGTTTTCTACATTTTGAAAGAAATAAAAATCACTCTAGAGAAATTGATTACTGATCATTTTCCAGTAATCAAAGTCATTCTACTGGATATATAATTCTAATTCCCAGAACTACTTTTCAAAAAACATGAATACTAAGATCTCTGCAAGAGAAATTAATTTGTTATACACGGCATTTATGCGATTGCACTCATTGAAAATAAACTTTTGCTTTAAAAGTTAAAACGAAAAGCTGTCACTTAACCGACAGTAGCATTATTCCAAGACCTTGCTTTTATTATCAATTATGTAACTTTAGCCAGTGTATATCTACACCTGAGCACTATGTCAATTACAGCTTCTAACAAAGATTTTGCAGAAGAATTGCTCCGTAAAGTTTCCGAATCTACTTATGGGCTTACAGGTAAGGATTTTCTTCTCGAGCTTACTAAAAAAGTGGCTGAAATCCTTGGTATGGAATATTGCTTCGTAGCCGAATGTGCCAATGAAGATAAGAGCAGGCTTCGTACTATTGCCTTTGTGAAAGGAGAAAAAATACTGGATAATATAGAATATAACACTAATGATTCAGGTTGCAGCATGATGATGACCGGCCAGCCTTATTTTTTACCAAGAGGTGCACAAGATCTTTTTCCAGCTGCCAAAGGAATCGAAGCATACGTTGGGGCGCCGATCATTAGCCCGGTGAATGGCGAAATATTGGGGCATATTGCAGTAACAAACTCCACTCCTGTTGGTGAAGACAAAAACCAAACAGCAGTTTTAAAAATATTTGCATCACGTATCGGCGCCGAACTTTTGCGGATGAAAACAGAGAGCGAATTAAAACATAGAAACCGCGAGTTGATGCTGCAAATGAAAGAAAATGATTTTTATGTTTTTACACTGAATCATCTGAAAGAAGCGGTGTTCTGGGTCAACCAGGACGGAAATATATGGCAGGTGAATGATGTTGCAGTTGAAATGTCGGGTTATTCTAAAGATGAATTAATAAAGCTCCATGTATTCGATGTAAATGCAAGCGTTCAAAAGCCAAACTGGAAGTTTGTTTGGGACAGATTAAGAGAAAACAAGAAAGTAGTATTTGATGCACAGTTTCGGAAAAAAGATGGATCTATTATTGATGTCGAGATCACACAGAATTTTTTGATTTATGATGGCAAAGAATATACCTGCAGTATTGTAAGAGATATTCGCCAACGAAAAATGGAAGAGGAATTGTTGCGTACAGTATCTGAAGCAACTTCTGGTTTTGTTGGATATGATTATTTCAAAGAGCTTTCAAAATTCATCACACTTACTTTAGGAGTTAAATATTCGCTTGTTACTGAATGTGCCAATGAAGAAAAAACCAGGGTAAGGACGATCGCTTTTGTAGAGCATGCCAATCCGATTGAAAATATAGAATATGACCTGAAAGGGACTCCCTGCGAAATAGTAATGACCGGCAAAGATTATTTCTGTGCGACTGAACTCGAAAAAGTTTTTCCGAAAGAAAAAGGACTGCAATCATATGTAGCTGTTCCAATTTACAGCCCCGCCACCGGCGAAATATTGGGACATATTGCTGCATTAGATGATAAACCGATGACGGAAAGCCAGAATCAAACTTCTATTCTTAGAATTTTTGCTGCAAGGGCAGGTTCGGAAATAGATAGGATCAAAGCAGAACAAAAATTAAAAGAAACACTGGAAGATGCCAATGTACAATTGCAGATACAATTAAAAGAAAGTGAAAAAAGATTTCGTGATCTATTCGAAGAAGCGCCGATCGCCTATGTCAATGAAGGGCTCGATTCAAAATTTATTAAGGCGAATCGTGCAGCATTGAGGATACTTGGAGTAAAACCAGAAGAAGTTAATAGTACTTATGGGGCCTCACTTGTCCCCAATACTCCAGATGCACAAAAGCGATTAAAAGAAGCATTTGAATCCATTGGAAGCGGAACTGATACGAGCGGTGTTGTGTTAGAACTTCGCCGGAAGGATAATGGTAAACCACTCTGGATCCAGTGGTGGTCAAACCCCGATCCAGGTGGACAATTTACCCGTACTATGTTTGTTGATATTACCGATCAAGTGTTGATGGAACAGGAACAGGCTCGACTGAAAGCGCAGAATCAATACTTGCAAGAAGAAATAAAACTCAATTACAATTTTGAAGAAATAATCAGCAAGAGTAATAATTTTCAAAAAGTACTGAGACAAATTGAACAGGTTGCAGCTACTGATGCGACTGTACTGATATTAGGTGAATCAGGTACCGGAAAAGAATTGATCGCAAGAGCTATTCATAACATCAGCAACAGAAGTAAGAAGCCTTTGGTAAAAGTGAATTGTGCGACACTACCAGCGAATCTTATAGAGAGTGAACTATTCGGACATGAAAAAGGGGCATTCACGGGTGCAATGGATAAAAAGATCGGTCGCTTTGAACTTGCAGATGGAGGTACAATATTTCTTGATGAAATTGGTGAGTTACCAGTTGAGCTGCAGGCAAAATTGCTTCGTGTGTTACAGGAAGGTGAATTTGAAAGATTGGGTAATCCTAAAACTATG
>DASTZB010000500.1:0-2409 GCA_035764525.1 Chitinophagaceae bacterium
ACGGATCAATGTGACATCGCCTTTATACTGGATGCCCATTACTCCCATCATTTCCGCATTTTCTTTATAACACCAGAACTGAACACCTTCCTCAATTTGAGTCTTCAATTCTTCCTCTGACATGTATGGTTCATGCCATCTGTCAGCAGGAATAACTTCTTTATATGCGGATGCAGCATCATTAATGATCTCGTAAATCTCTTCAAAGTCTGTTTGTTCACATTTAAATATCATAAATTCTATAACTATTTCATTTGTAAAAAATCTTTGGTCATCGTGCCTTGCCAATGTACGAACTGCCATTTTTTATCCCTGTAAACCCATCCCTGGGTATAAAATACTTCAGCAACGAGTTGGTCACGCAAGGAAAACTTTGCTCTTCCGTTCTTTAAAACAAAATTGCCATAAACTCTTTGTGATTGTTCAGAAAAACTAACTATGATCCCTTTAAAGTTGGGAATATCAATTAACATGGATTGTAACGTCACTTTGGTACCATTCGCATTAATATCGATATAATCAAACCCGGCAATTTTTTTAAATGCTGCCGAATCCCCATTAGAAATAGCATTTACCATTTCTTTTTGAGCTTCATCAAGTTGTTGAAGAGCTTTTTTTGATAAAGGCTTTTCCTGGGCGATTGAATGGGATGAGACCAAAACGAAGAATAAAAAAAATAATAGCATCGACTTTTTCATGTTATAAGGTTTGAATAAGATTATTTGATTACGATCTCCGAAGATTTGTATTGGTATAATGATTTTTTCTTTTCAGGCTCTTTAATAGTTGTGGATATAAACTCAGCATGATGCACATCGTCCAATACAATTGCTGTTCTGTAATCTTTTTTGTCGCAGGACAATTTCAGGTTATCAAATTGTATATCTCTTGCATGACGAATGTAAATTCCCCACGCCGGTAATTCAATGAATTTAGAAAAATCAGGATAGGATGCTGGAATCTCCGGAACCTTGTCCAGTTCATTCAATAGAATTTTTGCAAATTGAGGATTGCCTCCACCCGGATGTTTTAATTCAATGTTGGTAAAGGAAACATTTTTGATAAGAGAGCCGGGTAATCCTGCAATGATTATCGGTGGTGAAATATTTCTTGGCATATCTTCTATTGGCCCTTCATATTCATAACCTGCATCTGGCTTAGTTGCTGCTATCTCTGCTGATACATTTTTAATTGTTATATTCTCTAATCTTCCTTTTTTGCCCTTTCGTCGTTCACCGATACGCAGAAAAATAGCATGACCTGAATTCAAAACAAACAAGCTATCTACTTCAACATTTTCCAGGAATCCTCCATCTACTGCCTCAAGAGCAATTGCTGAACGATAAGTGTCAAATACTTTAATATTGATCAGCTTGATATTTTTAAAACCTCCGAGTGATGCAGTTCCGAATTTGATCCCATTTGCACTTGAACGAATGGTGCAATTCCTGACGATCACATTTTGACAAAAAGCACCTGTTGAATCATGTGATTTTAAGCAAACACCATCATCATCGGCATCAATATAAGAATTGGTGATCGCTACGCTGTCGCAATCGACAATATCAATTCCATCATTGTTCCAGAAAGCACGGCTGTCAACAGTAATACTATCGACTCGAAGATTTTTACATTGATCATAGGTCTGCACCCAAGAAGCAGCATTGCGCATCGTAACGCCACTGATCAAAATATTTTTACAATCTCTAAAATAAATAAGCATGGGCCTGATCGGCACTTCTGGCCGGTCATTTCGAAAAGCGTCTTTAATAAGACCTTTATGAACGAGTGCAACAACATTTCTTGCTACTTCTCTTCCTTGTCCATCAATAACTCCTTTTCCTGTGATGGCAATGTTCCGCTGATCATGACATAATATAAAAGCAGTTAATCCTTTCCTCTCATAATCCAGCGGGTTTACTGTGCCCAACAAAACAGCGCCTTCTAATAAATGAATTGTAACACCTGATTTAAGATGAATAGAACCGGAAAGAAATCTTCCCACATCAAACACTAATCGTCCACCACCTTGCTGATGAATATAGTCTATAGCAAATTGTATTGAACGGGTATTGAGAGTAACTCCATCCGAATTTATTCCAAATAAGGAAGCGGGATAATCTTTAGCAGAGCCTTGTAAAGAGTAAAGGCAAACTATAAGAACAATGAAAATTTTTTTAAGAGACATGTTTTGGTTCTTCGAGTACGAATTTATGGAAACTTATCGTGTTTGGGTTGTTGATGTGAACTACTGCACTTGAAATTTCTAAAGCAATCAATTCTTGGTCTTTTCTCCGATCTCAAATACTGCAATTTTATTTCCCTGTAGATGAAAAAAATGATAAACAAATTCATCAGCCAATAAATTCCCATTCAAATCGTGAACAACCTGGTGAACTTTTATTTTAA
>DASTZB010000501.1:0-2544 GCA_035764525.1 Chitinophagaceae bacterium
ACCATTTGGCATACCAGCTGTTGTTAACAATAAATTACAGGAGAATGGTACGCTGGTAAATGTTACTGACCTTAGTAAATTGTATGACAATGGCGAAATGGATATCAAAACAAAAGGCGAAAAAGTTTTTCGAATGCTGGAAGTGATCAAAGAAGTTCCTGATAAACTTTATAGCGGTGCTATTGTAAATTATCCCGATAATAAAGAACAGGGCGATATTGAACTGATGCGAAGAGTAATGAACGGCATTCGCGAGTTGCATAAATTATTGAACGTTTCAAAAGATTTTAAAAAACCTGATGAGGAATTGAAAACTTATGAGGTGGCCCATCATATAGGACTTACTTTGCAGGAAGAATATGAGCTGCTTGGCTTGATGAATGAACTACAGCGCCAGGAATATATAAAACGTCATTTAACCAAAGTATTGCCGATGGTAGCAGAGATGGAGGGGTTAAAAGAAAAAATAAAACAAAACGGGCATTTTCAAAACTTATCTGGTTTCCAGTTTGAATTGTAATCAACCAACTAATGAACACACTCTGCTTTGACTTTGGTAATACAAGATTAAAAATTGCTCTTTTCCAAAATGCAAAACTTACCGAAGTTATTGTTATAGAAAATGACGGGAAGGCAACAATTGAATCAATCTTAAATAAATTCGATTCGCAAAAAACAATTCTTTCATCTGTTATCAATCATAATCCTGAGATTGAAACATTCCTTAGTTCAAAGACAAAATTTCACAAGCTCAATCATCTCTCGAAGCTTCCTTTTACCTCCCCAGTTGGAAAACCAGAAACGATCGGTGCGGATCGTCTTGCATTAGCGGCTGCGGCGGTTTATTTTTTTCCAAAGCAACATAACCTGGTCATTGGTATGGGGAGTTGTATAACTTATAATTTCATTAATGCTGATCATGAGTTTTTGGGAGGTGGGATATCTCCCGGCATGGAAATGCGAATGAAATCGTTGAATCAATTCACCGCTAAATTGCCAATAGTAAAACCTGATGGTAATGTGCCGCTTGTTGGATACGATACTGTTACAAATATTTTAAGCGGAGTGGTGATGGGAATGGCAAAAGAGATCGATGGATTCATTGATTCATATAAAGAAAGGTATGGCAACTTTAACGTCCATTTAACCGGGGGTGATTTAGTCTATTTGGCTCCCCATCTCAAAAACCAGATATTTGCAGACCCCGAACTGATCTTCAAAGGGCTGTATGCCATTAGCGAAGTGAATAACCAGTAAGATAAACAGGGAGTTAGGGGGATTTTTCCGGGACTAAATGCTCATTGTTCAATGTCGAATCTTCAAAGAAAATTGTGCGGTTTTAAATCGTCATCCAGGGTTTTTCAATATTTATTAATGGCTACAAGCCTTCAGCTAATTGCTAACGGCTTTATCAATGCCCAGGATAACTCTCCTTATTCACGTTTTGGTCTTGGTGATCAACATCCGGCTACAAATATTTTTAATCGCGGTATGGCCGGTATCAGCGCAGCTTATTCTGATCCGCGTGTCGACGGGGTTAACGACCCACGAAACGGCAAATATTATCCATCAATAAATTTTTCAAATCCTGCATCGTATTCACGTTTTTTTGCGATCAAAGAAGCCAGTACAAAAAAATTGCAATATGGAAGAATGCTACTGGACGTTGGAATTAATTTTACCAGCCATGCATTACATGAACCCAATAATCCGCAAAGCTTTACCTCAACAAACCTATATTTTTCTTATCTGCAAATTGGAGTTCCACTCAAAAAGAATTGGGGATTAGTGTTTGGTTTGCGGCCACTTACTACTATTGGTTATAAGATCAACAAGAACGAAAGGTTATATGACCCTATCACAGGATCAATGATAGATAGTGCCCAAACCCAGTTCACCGGCGAAGGTGGTTCTTTTCTTTTTAATACAGGAACAGGCTTTGCTGTCAGAAATTTTAGTTTGGGAGTAAATGTGGGGTATTTATTTGGCAAAAAAGATTACGGTACTCACAGAATCTTTATTAATGATACAATTGCTTACGCTGCTTCAAATCATGAGACCAGAACGAATTATGGCGGTCTGTTTCTTAATGCCGGCA
Source organism: Chitinophagaceae bacterium (assembly GCA_035764525.1). Taxonomy (GTDB): domain Bacteria; phylum Bacteroidota; class Bacteroidia; order Chitinophagales; family Chitinophagaceae; genus VBAS01. The sequence continues at coordinate 2,099 of DASTZB010000501.1, forward strand.
TGCAATATCGGATAGATCTGAGCCCGGACAAACTGCGGTATATACAATTTGGTGCTTTTGGAAATATTCAACACAAGTTTAATACTCATAGTGATATCGTCAGGGAAACTTTTGTTGTCTCCCAAACCGATGCCAGTGATCTTCGCATTGATAGTGTGTTTGTACAATCAGATGTAAAAGGAGAATTAATTTACCCAGCAAGTTATGGAGCAGGTATTATGGCTGAGCAATTGCCGGATGTTAATAAGAACGGCTGGCTTTTTGGAGTTGATTATTTAAGTACTAATTGGGATAATTATCGTTTTAATGGACAACCAGATGCCGTAAAAACTAACTGGCAACTAAGAGTAGGTGGTCAGCTTAGGCCACGAATAAAAAATAGTTATAAAAATCTGTTAGCATACCGGGCAGGTGCGTTCTTCGGAGACGATTATATTTATATAAAT
>DASTZB010000502.1:0-10947 GCA_035764525.1 Chitinophagaceae bacterium
CTGCGCAAGCAATTTGATTCTGCCTATCTCACTTTTCAGTTTATCAACTATGCATTTGCAAAAAAAGAAAAGGATGGATATTATCAAACCATCGGCAGCAAATTTGACGGCAACAATGCCTTTTCAATTTCTACCAAGGAAAAAAACAGTTTACCAAGAAAAGTATTTTCTGAACCACCTAGCAGGAATGATGCATTTATCTGGCAGATAAGAACACTGATCGCAATGGAAGAATACGGAGAAGCAGCTAGTCTCATCATAACACTTAAAAGTGATCCTGCATTTCCAAAACGTTTACAAAGTGATCTGGAAGAAGTACAAGCATTATGGTTTTATAACGGAAATGTGTACGACAGCGCTGCATTTCACTTGGAAAAAGCATTGGATAATGCTACCAATAAAAAAGAACGGGCAAGATGGGAATTTTTGATTGCGCAATTATATCAGCTTAGCGGTAAATCAAAATTAGCGATACAGTTCTATGATAAAGTGATCGGTCATACAATTGATCCCGTAATGGAGATCTATGCCCGGCTTAATTCCATACGCATTGATACATCTGGTGGCAAAAACTATATTGACAAAAACGTTGCAGAGCTGATGAAAATGGCAAAACGTGATAGGTACATTGACTATCGTGATGTGATCTATTACACCATTGCCCAAATAGAAATGGAAAGAAATAACCTTGACCAGGCACAGCTCAATCTTAAAAAAAGCACTGAGAACAATGTAGATAATCTCTCATTAAAGAATAAGGCTTTTTTGCAAATGGCCGATATAGCGTTTGCACAAAAGAAATATAAACAGGCCAGGAGCTTATATGACAGCGTCGATTTAAACGACGTCACATTGAAAAATGGAAATGAGATATCAGAAAGAAAGCAAATTCTTACAAAATTAATTACTCAACTTGATATTGTAGAAAGACAGGATAGCCTTCAAAGAGTAGCGGCAATGCCGGAAGAAGAAAGAAAAGATTTTGTAAAAAAATTAGTGCATCAAATAAGGAAAGAGCAAGGTTTGAAAGAAGACGCAGCAGCATCTTCTTCTATTTTGATACCAATTGGTTCGCAAAAAAATGATCAACAGGATCTATTTACCAACAACACAAAAGGTGATTGGTATTTTTATAATGCAGCATTGAAAGCAAAAGGAGCAAGTGAGTTTAAAGCGAAATGGGGAAACAGGGGAAATGTAGATAACTGGAGGCGGGCCTCCGGTATGAGTTTTCAGCCAATAGTAACCAAACCCGTTTCCGGTCAGTTTGGTAATAATACGGACAAGCCGGAAACAATAACACCGACGGGTGAAATAACCTTTGATGCATTGTATGACAACCTCCCACTTACCGAAAAACAAATGAAGGTATCGAACGATTCATTAAGCGAGGCTCTCTACCTGCTTGGTAAATCGCTTGCAAATGACCTGGAAGACTGTGCAGCTGCAATAAGGGTGAATGAAGAAATAGTAAGTCGTTTTCCTACATTCAAAAAAATGGATGAAGTTTTATTTACACTTTACTATTGTTATAATAAATCAGGCGAAGCCTCAAAAGCGGGCCAGGTAAAAAAGCAAATGGAACAGAAGTTTGCCGGTAATCGCTTGACCACAATTGTTACTACCGGAAAAGATCCCGGCAGTAAGTTAAATCCAGTGGCAACAAAAGCTTATGAAGATATCTATGACCTATTTATTGAAGGGAATTTTGCAAAAGCTGTAGCTGATAAAGCAGCTGCTGATAGTATGTATGGTTCTAACTATTGGACACCTCAATTGATGTATATCGAGTCGGTTTATTATATCAAGCAAAAAAATGATGGGAAGGCTACCGAAATTTTAAGTGCCATTATTTCCCAGAACCCTAATACACCAATTGCATCAAAAGCGGCAACCATGATCAATGTGTTAGGTCGCAGGCAAAAAATAGAAGATGAATTGAATGGCTTGAATGTAACGAGAGTAGAGGAAGAGAAACGTATCCCTATTGATACAACAACAAAAATAGATACGATTGCATATACGCCATTGCCGCAAAAAGAAAAAGCAAAGGCAGAAGTAAAAGTTGCTGATCAGAAACCTGTGATGAAGACTGCGGACACTGTGGCAAAGAAACCAATTATTTCGGCCTATACATTTAAACCTGATGATAAATATTATGCAGCAGTAATCCTCACTAAAGTTGATATGGTTTGGGTAAATGAAACAAAGAATGCTTTCAATATTTATAACAGAGGTAAATATTATAACAAGCAGTTTGAATATACTGTCACGCCGATAAATGCCGAATACAAAGTTTTATTAATTGGAAATTTTGATAATGCACAATCAGCTGCTGAGTATGTTCAGACCGTAAAACCCGTGAGCAATTCGCAAATTGTACCATGGCTTGCTACGGACAAATACAGCTTTACAGTTATTTCTGCCGCCAATCTTGAAATTTTGAAAACTCAACAGGATATTGGCCTTTATAAACAATTCATCGAGAAAAATCTGCCTGGCAAATTTTAGGGAATCCTTTTTATCAAAGCTCATCTATTTTATTAGCTTTGAAATACTTTGTGGTACTTTATTTGAGGCAATTTCATCTTCACCCTGAAACCATACATCATGAAACGGAGTGTAAAAATTTTCTGGAAAATTTTCTTCGGCGGATTTATTGCTTTTATATTATTGGTACTGCTTGCTAGTTGGGGTGTATTTGGCCCAATGCCATCCTTAAAGAAATTGGAGAACCCAAGCATATTGCAGGCAACCGAAGTATTTGCAGATGATGGAACACTGATGGGGAAATATTACCTGGAAAAAGGTAACCGAAGCAATGTAGAATATAAAGATATATCAAAATATGTTATAGATGCACTTGTATCAACTGAGGATAAAAGATTTTATAATCATTCGGGTATTGATTTTAAAGGTACCCTTCGTGCTATTGTCATGCTGGGAAGTGAAGGAGGTGGCAGCACTCTTACACAACAATTAGCAAAAGCATTGCTTGATCATGAAAGAAAAAGCAAAGCTATTCGCGTTATTCAGAAATTGAAAGAATGGATCATTGCTGTTAAGCTTGAAAGAAATTTTACAAAGGAAGAACTTCTTGCGTTATACCTTAATGCTGTTCCTTTCTCCGATAATGTGTTTGGCATACGGAATGCCTCAAAAACGTTTTTTCAAAAAGAGCCTTACCAGTTGAATATTGAAGAATCTGCTCTTTTAGTTGGTATGATAAACGGGCCTGGCCTTTATAATCCCCGGCGAAACCCCAAAGCCTCTATGGATCGGCGAAACCTGGTCATCAACCGCATGGTGGAGAATGGAAAGATCCCCTCGGCTGAAGCAACTAAATGTAAGGCCAAACCAATCGAAATGAATTATCGCAAACTGGACGAAAACTCAGGCTACGCTCCCTACTTCAGGGAAGTGTTGCGTGAAGATCTGAAAACAATTTTGAAAGGTATAAAAAAACCAGATGGAGATACTTATGATATTTACGATGATGGTTTGAAGATTTATACAACCATCAATCCCCGGATGCAAGAATATGCTGAGGAAGCAATTGCTGAATGGATGCCAACAATGCAAAAGTATTTAAATACGACCGCCAACATTAAAAGCGGATCCGTTTGGAGTGATTTTGAAAATGTGATACAGGCTGCGATGAAAAACAGTGATCGTTGGGCTAGTATGAAAGACGAAGGTTTCAGTGATGATGAGATCAAACGGGCCTTTAAAAAGAAAGTACCAATGAAAGTGTTTGCATGGAATGCAAAACGTGAAAAAGATACTATAATGAGTCCTTACGATTCTATTAAATATCATAAACAGGTTATGCAGGCCTCATTTATGGCAATGGACCCTGTAACTGGAGAAATCAAAGCTTGGGTAGGTGGCGTTAATTTTAAAACATTTAAATACGATCATGTTAATATAAAAACTCAAAGACAGGTGGGCTCTTCTATAAAACCATTTTTATATGCGCAGGCAATTGAAGAACGTGGTTTTAATCCTGAAACACCTGTAGAAGATGTGCAGCAAGATTTTGGCAGCAATCGCCTTGTACCTGCTACAGGTAAAACTTGCTCGGGTCGCACAATGACAATGGCAACTGCATTAGCCTTTTCAAAAAACTGTGCCAGCGCCTATATAATGAAGCAGGTAACTCCAAAGGCATTTGAAGATTTTGTTAGTCGTATAGGTGTCCCTACTGATATTGGTCCATATCCTGCAAATGCACTTGGAGCCTGTGACCTTTCATTATATGAAATGCTTTGGGGCTATACTGTTTTTGCTGGTCGCGGATTTTCAACAAGACCATGGTACATAAGCCGCATTGAAGACAGGAATGGTAATGTGATAAAAAGATTTGATTATAGTGTGAATCGTAAAGAAGCAATAAACGAGATCACCGCTTACAAAATGGTTCGCATGATGCAGGGTACAGTTGATATTGGCACAGCGGCAGGATTAAGAAGTCGTTTAGGTGCAGCAGAAATGGGCGGTAAAACCGGAACCACAAATGATAACAGCGATGCTTGGTTTATGGGCTACACCCCGCAGTTGCTTGCAGGAGTTTGGGTGGGTTGCGATGATCGTTTCATTCGTTTGAATAAGAATGATACCCGTGGATATGGTGGTACAGCAGCACGACCCATCTGGGAATCTTTTTATAGAAAAATATATGCTGATAAAAAATTAGGCATTGACAGGGACGCAAGATTCTCCAAGCCTGCTGATCTTGAATTAGAGATGAACAGTGCCGATCCTTTGAATTTGCTCGATGCTATACCACCGCCAGCTGCTGAAGGCGAAGACCAGGGTGTAGGAAATGAATCAGATTTTGAAATAATTAAAACAAGAGAATATATCGGTCCTGAAAGTAAACCAGTAACAGATGATGATAAAGATAAAAGGCCGAAAAAAGATACGACAGCTAATCAAGCAGTAAAAATTGGCGATCCACAACCGGAGGAAAAAAAGAAGAAAGGTATTTTCAATAAAATTTTTGGAAAGAAGGATAAGAAAGGGAACTAGAAACTTTCTTAATCATTCAAATTCTAATTAGAAGGCTTGTCTATCCAGCTTTATAAATGATTGTTTTACCTGAAATGGATATACTTTCAATATCCATTTTACCATAAACAACATTCACTGATACTTTTCCTGTTTTCGATGATACGGTACCAAAACCAGCTTCAGTTGAAAGAAAACTGGTAAAATCTCCAACTTTTGAATCTACATATAATTTCTTTTCTACTGCATCATATCTTACCCCGGTCAATGCCTGCAAATACCCATAACTTGATAAGGCTCTTGCATACCAGTGCCCGCATTCGTATTCATTAAATGGGTTTCTGATCCGTCCATCGTATCTATTGCGTGAAGCACGAACAATATCAAGTCCTTCTTTTACATTACCCATCATCATTAAATGGGATGCAACCTGGTGTTCGATACCGGTCCACACTTCATCACTATAAACAAATGGCAAAGAAAGCTTCCCTCCTTTTGGCCATGTACATAAAAGCAAACCACCTTCATTTCCCAATGCAAAAGCTGGACGCTGCGGGTTTGCATGCTTCAAAAGATTTTCTTTAAGATTATATTTATGAACAGCCAGCAAATGGCTTTTAAGTTTTGTTGGATCGATGGCGTCATTCAATCCGCACATCCTTGCTATCCATGCTCCTAACACACCATCAGATAAACACCCTTTACCATATTGATATTTCGGCCCTTCTTTTTCCAGCAACTCTTTTGCTTCAGCAGAATATTCACCACCAAAGGATTTTTCTGTAGTAGGATCTTTTGCATTTAACCCTTTGTATTGAATTTTCTGAATAAAAAATTCGCCATCAAACAATTCCGTTTCAATAAATTTTTTACCAAGTGCAGCCAATGCTCTATACTTCGTAACATCCTTGTTTAAATACTCACCCATTCCCACAAATGCATTTAAAGCGCCGATATAAAAACTCGTATGCATTCCATCCGGCCCCCAAAATTCTATATCGTATGTATTATGATGCGGCTCTTCAATAACGCCTTTTCCACGCGGATCCCATGTACGTATACAATAATCCATACTTGCTTTTACCATCGGAAATATTTTTCGCAGCCATTCATGGTCACCACTGATCCGCCATTCCCGGTAAATTTTCATAATGCCTCCCAATTGTCCATCCGCAGCCGAATGAAAACTATGTGTTGCTTGTTCAATCGGAAGTGTTGCTCTGAAATTCTGATGACCTTCTTCATTTTGGCTTTCGCAAAACTCTGTGTTGCGAAGACTTCTTTCCAATGCGGGAAACAAATGCGCAATAGCTTGTGTGTAATTCCATACATGTGTACAGGAACCATGACAGCATCCCCATGCGTCGCCACAACCTTCAAAACTCCAAAGCCGGCCATCGTACTGACGCATCACCGTTGGAGATTTTAAAATTGTAAGATTAGCTGCAACAGCTTCAATTACTTCAGCCGGCAAACTACTTGCATAAAAAGCTTCTTTGAATAAACTGCTTTTTTTTCTAAGATCAGTATACTGTTTCGACCAGTAATTGCACAATTCATCAATGTTTTTGAAAAAGTTGCTGTACCATGGTTTATAAAATTTACCATGGAAATCTTTATCATACTTGTCAAGTGAAATATCTGATGGAGAATTGCAACAACCAGTTGCCGGGTCACAGTTTTCTTTGCGAATTCCCATTTCACCATATGTAAAATCTGAATCAGGTGTGTACCACGCCATCATTAACCTGATCGTTTTTTCTTTTCCGGCGGCAAGTTTAAAAGGGACATATAATGAAGCACCGGGTGCATTAGCATCAACCGGCGGCACGGCTTTTAGTTCAGCATTCTTAACCGCATTCCATGCCATCGTGATCGGGTCCCACCAGCCACCCCGAAACCAACAATGATCAACAACAGTATTTTCATCGTCAGTAAAGAATGCCATATCAGTGCGAAAGGGTTTTTCATTTGTCCCTTCTTCTGTTAATACAAATCCATTCTTAGCAGTTGAAATGCTATTCTTTCCTTTATCGATCCTTACAAAATTTTTACTGTTAAAAGAAAATACTGCATCCACAGATGTAGTGCCGGTATTTATGAAATGATACTCGAGCGCCGCAACTGGCAGGCTTGAATTATTATCATCACCCGGAATAAAAGGACTCCAACCAGTTACTTTGATCTTTAATGGCAGATCACTATCAGATATATCAAGATAACCAAAAGGAAATCTTGAAAGAAATGACGCATTGCGAAAACGAGGTAACCCTGTAGTGGCGCCACCTGCCCCATTTCCGGCATCACGTTGTCCAAATTTTTTCCAATCGGGTACAGGACCTTCCAATATTTTAGCTCCATTGGCTTTTCCTTTTACAACAACAGCTGCAAATATTGTTGGTTCATTAAAAATATCTGGCCTGTTCTTGATGGAGATATGTGACAAGGCCCCTGTTCCTTCCATACAGATCATACCAGCACCAATGCCACCCATTGGGAAAGCCACACGATTCAGAAATTCATTTGTGTATTCTTCATTGTACTTTCGCTTCGCCGCTAGTCCTGCAGTTTCGTTCTTATTTTTTTCGGATCCCATTGCTGTTTCCGGATTCAATACTCCGGCGGGAAATAATGCAGCTGCGGTTCCGGTTACACCAATTTGTTTTAAAAAGGATCTGCGACCTGATCTATTTTTCATGTGGCAAATTTGTATTCGAATATAAAAAAGAAATAAAGAGTAAAATTATTTCCACTCTTTTACCCAGTCCCTGATGCCCAGATAAACCTGGTACGCTACTTTGTATCTGAATTTCGGATCGAGGATCATCTTTTCGTCGTCCTTATTACTTAGGAAAGCAATTTCAACCAAACAGCTGGGATAATCCGTTGGTTGTATTGGTTGAAAATTGAAGCTTCCTACATTTCCAAACTCGTCAAGATTTTTTATCTCCAGCAATCTTTTTAAAATGCTTTGAGAAAATGAACGATAACCGATATGCTTATAATACGTCGAAACGCCTCTGGTATAGTCACGCCCCGAAGAATTCAAATGAAAAGAAATGAAAACATCCGGGTTGTTTTGTTGCGCCCATAGTACTCTGTCTTTATTTTCAATAGTAGTATCGGTTTCTCTTACCAACAATACTTTTATTTTTTGCTTTTTCAAGATCTTCTGTAGCTCTTTTGCAAAAAGAATTGTATAATTTTTTTCCAAGATGCCTGACATTACGCCGCTTGCGCCAAGGTTTGTTCCTCCATGGCCTGCATCGATGGCGATCGTCATGCTGCTGATGCCCGTTGGTAACCTTCTTATTTTTAACTGCAACATTTTTCCATTATACCCAATACTATATCCATAATGCTGCTGCTTCACCAGCTCAATGGTTATTAGTAAAACATCATTTTCAATTTGGTCGTACCAAACATTCTTTACCGCCTTGGCTGAGGTTAATTGTGTTATCCAATTAGTGTTGCTCTGCACATTATACAGTTCAATTTTTATCCTTGATGGATTTATTTCCATCCAGCTTTTATAAGGAACCCTGCCGCTGAGTGAAAAACTTACCGAATCGAATTGCTCGCCACCCTTCACCCGCCAGCTTTCACATAAAGCTGTCGATAATATAGTATCAGGAAAAGGTAGCGCATAAGTTTTCTCAATAAAAGCATAATGCAATGATGAGAGCTGAACTTTATATAAATCCTTTACCGTATCAATAACTTTCATCACCACTGAGGTATCGATATAACCCATTTTGGCGCTGCCAAGCCTGTCTTCGCCACTGCTATAAGCAAGTTGCGGTAGTTTACCAGTGGTAATTATATAAGAAGGAATTGAATCTTGTGCAAAGAATGATCGCCCTTGCAAAAAGAAAAGTAAAAGGATCAAGCAAATTAATTTCCTGAAAATCATAATTGAAGATACCGGAATTTATTTTTTCAATAGCTTTCAGTCAAACCATTTTCCCTATTTAAAACTACTCTCTTCTTTTCTTATCTTTCACCTCAAAATTATTTAAACCAAATCCGCATGTTTGAAATAAAAAAAGCGGGGATAGTTGATATACCCTTGATACGTGAGCTTACATTTCGTGTTTGGCCGCAAACTTATGCAAGCATTCTTTCACAGGAACAAATAGATTATATGCTGGAGATGATGTACAGTGAAGACTCATTAATGGAACAAATGATCGAAGAAGGTTGCCAATTTATTATTGTATATGAGAATGGGAATCCGGTAGGCTTTGCTTCATACAGCGAAGAAGAAGCAAAGAGATGGAAACTAAATAAAATTTATGTCTTGCAAAATCAGCAGGGAAAAGGAACTGGTAAATATGTGATCAACTATATTATAGAAGAAATAAAAAAGCAAAATGCAGGCTCTCTCTTTTTACAAGTGAACCGCTATAACAATGCAAAGACTTTTTATGAAAAGCTTGGATTTACTGAAATAGACTTTATCAACCTTGATATCGGTAACGGTTATTTCATGAATGATTATGTGATGGAGAAGAAGCTGTGAGTTATGAGTGGTGAAAGTTCCTTGATATGAAAGATCTTATTCACCATTGACTACTCACTATCCACTAATTACATTTCAAATACTTTCTCGGGTTGATAGGTTCTTCAGACTGAAACATGAGCAATTCAAGCATATCACCCTGCTTATAACTGCCAATAATGTCTCCTGCTTTTACTTTGGCGCCTTTTCTTACTTTTGGTGCTAGCACACCAGCATACCAGAAAGAATAATTTCTGAACTGTAATACCACATCATACTTAGTGTCTTCAGTTCTTGCAACAAGAACCACTGACGCTTCATGAACAGCCTGAACGGCTGTATCAATTTTACTCGTAACCATTACGCCGTATTCAGATGATTTTTGATAGTCCTTATCACTGGCTCTTATTATTTTGAGCAAACCGGCTTTTAGTGGACATGATAATTGCAGGCTATCAGTTTGTGCAAATGCAAACGAAGTTGTAAGAACAAAGAATAAGGGAAAGGTGGTTCGTTTTAAATCCATGCTTATTAGTTTTTTTGAAAGCTAAGTTTCTTCATCATATCATCGCTTAATGGTTCGGAGTAAACTCCAAAAGCATTTACCAATACTCCTTTTAAGCCATTGCGGGATTCAATTGCATACACTATCGCTTCATCACCCGGATCGCTATTGCCTTCGAATCGATGAAATTCTGTTATTTCAAATTCCTTCGGGTTAAATTTTTGTCCCTGGCATTCAAGGGCACTTCCCTTAAGATTAAAATCCAATGTATATCCTCTTTGTTTTAATTCGTTCACTGCTTGTGACACTGTATCATATGCTGGCATAATTTTAAAATTTTACAGTTAAGGTTTATCTTTTACTCTTTTTTCTCTTCGCCCACTTTACACTCAAGAAACTCACGGGGGTCCATCGGATCTTCATCTTTAAACATTCTGAATTCCATTTCCTGTCCAAAAGTATAATTGCCTAATACCTGGCCCGCCTTTATTTGCTGGTTTACGTTCACTAATGCTTTCGAAATTCCATAATACCAGAAATACCATTCTTTATAATAGATCACTATTTCAAAACGGCCATCTTCTGTCGGGTTAATTCTTATTACTTTGGCATCAATACAACTGCGGATCGCCGTATCTGTCCTGCTTATCATTATCACTTTCTTATCCGGCGGATCCCAGCTAAATGCCTCTTTTGGCTCCCGGCCCATACCATTTTCAAAAGGGCACAATAGTCGTTTATCAAACTTCTGCTCACTTTTGCCTTTATTTTTTTGTCCAAAAACTGAACCGATAATTAGTATCAGCCCAGCAAGCAGTAAGATTTTCTTTTTCATGATTAATTCCGGATTATTAGGGTTACAGACGGCACATCCAAAGCATTCGTTGGCCGTTTTGTATAATTATTCAAATAATTGGTTAATAACAAGGAA
>DASTZB010000503.1:0-2539 GCA_035764525.1 Chitinophagaceae bacterium
CGGATAGAAAGGATGAAGAATTTTCTTATGTCTCATCCTGGGAATTTAAAGGTGAAAATCAATGGGAGTTGCATAAAGAGGAATTGCAATTTGAGGTGGCCAAACCGAGTAAGCGGAGTTACAAATAAAAAGCAAATTGATAAATTGTTGAATTGATAAATTGTTATCATGGAGACAAGGAAGTTCTTAAAGTTAAATGATATTGAGGCGTTTCGAATATCATTTCATTTGAGTAATTATGTTTGGGATGTAGTGTTAAAATGGAGCAATTTTTCTCAAAGAACCGTTGGAGAGCAATTTGTACGAGCTGTAGATAGTATTTCAGCAAATGTTGCAGAAGGTTTTGGGAGATATAGTAAGAAAGACAAGATAAAATTTTATCGATATAGCCAGGGCTCATTGAGTGAATCCTTGAATTGGAATGAAAAATCAAAATTTAGAAAATTATTATCTAAAGAAGAGTACAATTTTATTTTTGCGGAGTTGCAAAAACTTCCAAAAGCAATAAACTCTTTGATTTTGTTTACAAATGAGAAATTGAAAGTTTAAATTATAAACGATAACAATTTAACCATTTAGCAATTAAACAATGGAGCATAAAAATATAAATCTAAAACTAAAAGTCTGGAAGCAGAAGAACAGTCAAACTGCCGGAAGATTTGAAACTTATGAAGCAAAAAACATTTCTACAGAAATGTCTTTCCTGGAAATGTTTGATGTATTGAATGAAGAATTAATTAGAGAGGGCAAAGAGCCGATCGCATTTGATCATGATTGCCGCGAAGGTATTTGCGGTACTTGCTCAATGTATATTAATGGACGTCCACATGGCCCTTGGCATGCAACTACAACTTGTCAATTACATATGAGAGCTTTCCAGGATGGAGAAACAATTGTTGTGGAACCATGGAGAGCCAACGCATTTCCGGTGATAAAAGATCTGATGGTTGACAGAACAGCTTTTGACAGAATTATACAAGCCGGGGGATTTATTTCTGTAAATACAGGTAATGCAGTTGATGCGAATGCACTTCCTGTTGATAAAGACAAAGCTGATGCATCTTTTGCAGCTGCTGCATGCATTGGTTGCGGCGCTTGTGTAGCTGCTTGTAAAAATTCTTCTGCAATGCTTTTTGTTTCTGCAAAAGTCACTCATCTCGCTTTGTTGCCTCAAGGTGATCCTGAAAGAAGAACCAGGGCACTAAATATGGTTGCACAGATGGATAAAGAAGGATTTGGTGGTTGTACAAATACGGGAGCTTGTGAAGCTGTTTGCCCCAAAGAAATTTCAATTGACAATATTGCCCGTTTGAACAAAGAGTATTTAGTGGCGGGATTGGTTTCTGAGAAATAAATTCTTTCAAACAAGATTTTAGCCCTTTGTAGAAGGGCTTTTTTATTTACAGCAGGTGTTCGTATATTCAACGACTCTAAACTTGCTTTTATGAATTTTAAAAATCTTTTACCCGCAGCAGCATCGCTGCTTATTATATCCTGTAACGACAATACTAAAGGCGTGACAACAGAAACAACATTCAAATGGCCCGAAGGCGTGGCTGCACCAACGACAGAAAAGAAACCACACGAAATGATAGCACATGGTGATGTGCGGATCGATAATTATTATTGGATGAATGATTTTTTTAAGAAAGGTCCGGATAGCACGAAAGTGGTGGATTACCTGAAAACAGAAAATGCTTATGTGGATACAATGATGTCAAGTGCAAAAGATTTTCGGAAACATTTATACGATGAACTAAAAGGAAGGATCAAAGAAAAAGATGAATCAGTACCCTATAAGGATAATGGTTACTGGTACTATACAAGGGTGGAAGAAGGAAAGAATTATGCTGTTTACTGCCGTAAGAAAGAAACATTGGATGCTCCTGAAGAAATAATTCATAATGCAAACCAGGTTGGTGAGGGAAAACCTTATTACAGTGTTGCTGGTCTTGAAGTGAGCGATAATAATGAAATGCTTGCGGTTGGAGAAGATGAAGTTAGCCGTCGGTTATATAATCTAAGATTTAAGAATTTAAAAACTGGGGAGTATTCTCCTGAAACAATACATAACACAGAGGGCGGCTCTTATGCATGGGCCGCCGATAACAAGACTGTTTTCTATATCATAAAAGATCTGACCACATTATTAGGTTTCCAGGTTTGGAGACATGAAGTAGGAACAGATCCGAAGAATGACGTAAAAGTTTATGAAGAAAAAGATAATCGCCATTATATCGGTGTGGGAAGAACAAAGTCAAAAAAATATGTAGTTATATATTCTGAATTGAGCGAGCAGCAGAGTGAACATCGGTTTTTGGACGCCTCTGATCCCAAAGGCACATTCAAAGTTTTTTATCCTCGTACAATGGGATTGGTATATGATATCGATCATTACAATGATAAGTTTTACATCCGCACAAATCTTGACGCCACTAATTTCCGCTTGATGGAATGCCCACTTGATAAAACATCAAAAGAGAACTGGAAAGAAGTGATACCAAATAGAAAAGATGTTTATTTTGCAGGATTTACTCTT
>DASTZB010000504.1:0-10375 GCA_035764525.1 Chitinophagaceae bacterium
ATCATTTTATCTTAAGATTGGTAAGTATGACAAAGCACAGGAACACTTTAAAAAGCTTATGGATGTTTGGCCAATTAGAAATAAAGGCATGGCGGCCCTTTATGAAAGTGACTTCCTTTTTAAGTTGGATTCGGCTAAGGGAAACTATCTTTCAGCGATTAAGCACCTGCGAGACTACCAGAAAGTAAATGATTCCATTTTTACTGAAGTTAAAAGCAAACAAATAGAAGAACTGAAAGTTGCTTATGAAACAGATCAAAAGGTGCAGAATATTAAAATGCTTGAAAAGCAGGACCAGTTGCAGAAAAGCGAGCTAAAACAGGAAAGTATTCTCCGAAATATAAGTTTTGCTTTAGCTGCCTTACTCATCATCATTGTGACATTATTGTACAATCGCTTTAGATTAAAACAGAGAACGAATAAAAAACTGGAATTACAACGACAGGAAATTGCCAAACAAAATCTTTCTCTGCAAAACATGGTCAATGAAAAGGAATGGTTGCTAAAAGAGATACATCACCGTGTTAAGAATAATCTCCAGGTTGTAATGAGTTTGCTCAATTCACAATCAGCATACATTGATAATGATGCGGCGCTCACCGCTATACATGATAGCCAGCATAGAGTTCAAGCTATGTCGCTTATCCATCAAAAACTTTACAGTTCTGAGAATGTTTCATCCATAGATATGTCACTTTATATCCGTGAACTAGTATCATATCTCAAAGAAAGTTTCGATTCAGGACAACGCATTCGTTTCGATTTGAATATTGAACCATTCGAAATGGATGTAAGCCAGGCTGTTCCTCTAGGATTAATTTTAAATGAAGCGATTACAAATTCCCTGAAATATGCATTTCCTGATAAAAGAAGTGGTTTAATTTCTATATCTCTTTTAAATACTTCTTCCAATCGTTATTTGCTAACAATAACTGATGATGGAGTTGGAATGCCTTCTACTATTAAGAAAACAGGCTCTTTAGGCATGAGTTTGATGAAGGGATTAAGTGAAGATCTTGACGGAAATTTTTCAATTGTGAATAACAATGGTACTGCTATAAATATATCTTTTATTTACGAGCCGGGTATTAAAAGATCCAATTTAGTAAGTGAATCATTTGTTTCGCATAATTAAAATTCGAAAGTTCTTTTGCTTGATATTATCACAACCAAACCAATTGTCTATTATGAAAAAATATCTTTTGTTGATATGTTTTTCCTTCGCTTTCATTTTTTGCGTGGGACAAGACATTACGAGAAATGAAGCCGACTCAATGCTTAAAGCTCTCGATAAAAGCAAGAATATTGAACGAATAGACTTGCTTTTAAACCTGGCGCAATTTCATATATTCAAGCCTGGCGAAAACCAAATAGATTTTGACAGCGCACAGGTTTTGATTCAAGAGGCAGCCGAGTTGAACCGGTCCATAAAATCGATTAGCGCACAGGGTTATCAGCTTCTGACTGAGTCCTATTTGACCAAAGAAAAAGGGAAAAAGGAGGAAGGCAAAAAGATGGTTGAGGAAGCAATATCCATCCTGGAGTCGCATGACAGTAAGTCCTATTTGGGACGTGCTTACTTTGAGCTGTCAAATTATTATGACTACCGCGATCCTGATGAATTTTCCAAAAAAATAGCCCTTGTTAACAAAAGCCTGGATGCCTTTCAGAAGGAAGGTGAATTAAAATATAAGGCGCGAAGTCTCGAAATGCTTGGTGATCTCTATATCCGAAATGGCAATGATAGCGTGGGAATAAAAACACTCAAACAGGCATTGGAGGTCTATGATGCAATCAATTACCCCAAAGTACAAGGTGTTTATACGTTGATCGGCGAATCGCAAATGGAACGAAATGATTTTGGTCAGGCCCTAAGTAACCTGTTGAAAGCATTGAAAACTACTTATTCGGTAAACGACTCATCTATGCGATTATGTCAAATCAATAATATTTTGGGGTCACTGTATTCGCGTATCGATCGGAAAGATTTGTCAATAAAATATAAAAAGGAAGCCCTTGGCGTAGCCATGAAATACCAGGATCAGGCGGCCATCTTTTTAGTGGCCTTAAGTACCGCGGCGGATCACACAAACCTCAATCAACCGCAAGAAGCGTTGAAAGTGTTGGAGTTCATCCCTAAGACATATATAGCATCGCTGGATACGTTGCGACAGGCTCATCTCGCGATAACTTATGTGCGAATCTACCTCGTACTAAAAAAATACGACTCAGTTCAGTCATATGTGAATTCTATTTTACAACTGGCAAACGGCAAGATGATTGATTTCCGTACGAAGATGGCTATTTACCGAATGGCGGCATTGCACTGTTTTTATACTCAGCAGTACCCCAAAGCACAGTACTATTTGACAAAAAATCTTGAAATTCTAAAAAAAACTCCAAGTTTAACTGCTCAAATAGACGATGCGAAGCTCTGGTATAAGCTGGATTCTGCGCAGGGGCATTTCAGGTCGGCTTATAATCATTTGTCTTTCTTTAAAACGAAAACCGATTCCATTTTAAGTCAAAATAAAATAAGGCAACTGCAGGTATTGGGAGTAGAATATGAGACTGCGGCAAAGGAAGACTCAATAAACTTAAAAAATAAAGACATTGTGCTATTGAAACAAAAAAATGCCTTGCAGCAGGCTAATCTCAAACATGCAAGTCTTACGAAAAATGTAACTTTTGCAGGAATCGTTCTATCTTTTATTATAATCGGTTTACTTTATCGACAATACAGACATAAACAAAAAACCAACAAGGTAATTACACTTAAAAATGAGCAACTGCAACATTTTCTCACGGAGAAAGAATGGTTGTTAAAAGAGATACATCATCGGGTTAAAAATAACCTGCAGATCGTGATGAGTTTGCTCAATTCTCAATCCGCTTTTATTGATAATGAACCGGCACTTACTGCCATTCACGATAGCCAGCACCGGGTCCATGCTATGTCACTTATTCATCAAAAACTTTATAATACTGAAAACCTTTCTTCCATTGATATGTCAGTATACATCCGGGAACTGGCAACATATCTTCGGGATAGTTTTGATATTGGTCAAAGGATACGTTTTGAATTCAACATTCAACCAATTGAAATGGATGTGAGCCAGGCTGTTCCACTTGGGTTAATATTAAATGAGGCCATTACCAATTCACTAAAATATGCATTCCCTGATGACAGGAGCGGTGTAATATCTATTTCGCTTTCCAATGTTAGCACAAATCAATACTTACTTAGTATTGCTGATAATGGAGTTGGCATATCTGCTGATCTCAAAAAAACAGGATCGCTAGGGATGAGTTTGATGAAAGGATTAAGTGAAGATCTTGACGGAAATTTTTCTATTGAAAATAATAGTGGGACTTCCATAAAAATATTATTTATATATGAATACAGTGTTAGAAAGCAAGGACTACTAGCTGAATCATTTGTTACGAATAATTAAATTTGAATGGTGAATAAAAAAGTACTTATTGTCGAAGATCAATTTGTAGCAGCTAATGACCTCCAGCTCATTCTTACAAAAGCGGGGTATGTAGTAGGTGGTATTGCCCGATCGGTACCCATTGCGCAGGAAATGATAAAAAAAGAAAGACCTGATCTTGTATTGCTTGACATTTTTCTGAAAGGAAAACAAACAGGAATTGACTTGGCTAAACAATTAGGAGAGGAAAATATTGCATTTGTGTACCTGTCAGCCAATTCAAATGAAGAAGTGCTTAACGCTGCAAAAGCCACACAGCCTTACGGCTTCCTGGTAAAGCCTTTTAGGGAAAAAGATCTTCTAATTATGTTAGAAATCGCCCAGTACCGACATGAGCATAGCGTTGAATCCATTATAAGAAAGGAAAATATAATAACCGACAAATTATCTTCGATTATATCAGGTCCGGAAAGTTGGGAAAAAAAGCTATTGAATATTTGTCGAGTCCTACAGCCATACATTTCTTTTGATTACCTGACAGCAGGATTTAATACCATTACTGAATCATCAAACAACGTTTTGAGTTTCTTAAGAATCGGGTTAGATGAATATCAAAAGATTGGCGTTTCAGAATTACTAACTATTGCACGCTTAAAAATGAATGATCTGGTGACTTTGGTGGAGAATGGCTCATTGTATGAATTACTTTCAGACACTTTCAGCATGAAATCATGTACTTCACTGCCCCTGCATCTTTCACAAAGCGAGATTTACACTTTTTCTTTTTATTCACGCCATGCAGATACTTATAATACCGATCAAACACTATTACTAAAGCAATTGCAAAACTTATTGACTACGGTCATTGAAAGCATTTTTAGCAAAGAAATAATAAGAGAGAATGTATCTCATCACCTTCCATCGCAGACTCAACGAGAGATACAAGGTTTTGAAGGAATCATTGGAAAAAGCGCTTCTTTATTAAATGTCTTTGATCTAATTACACAGGTCGCTTCTTCAGATACTTCAGTACTCATTTTAGGAGAAAGTGGAACCGGTAAAGAACTTATTGCTGATTGTATACACAATCTCTCACCCAGAAAAAATAGACCATTCATAAAAGTAAATTGCGCTGCATTGCCCGCTACGCTTATAGAATCGGAATTGTTTGGACATGAGAAAGGAGCTTTTACAGGAGCACTTGATAAGCGAATGGGCAAATTCGAAAAAGCAGATAAGGGAACTATCTTTCTTGATGAAATAGGTGAGATGCCCGTTGATCTGCAGGTGAAATTATTAAGGGTATTACAAGAAAAATATATTGAAAGAATTGGTGCGAAGGATACTACCAAGGTAGATGTGAGGATCATTGCTGCTACTAACAGGAATCTGGAAAAAGAAGTGGCAGAGGGTCGTTTCCGTCTCGATCTTTATTACCGTCTTAATGTTTTTCCTATAGAATTACCACCCTTGCGTGAACGCACTGAAGATATACCCGATCTGGCTGATCATTTTATAAACCACTATAATCGAAAAGCAGGAAAAAAGATAACCGGACTATCGGATAAAGTATTAAGAAATATGACAGCTTATACATGGCCTGGAAATATTCGTGAGCTTGAGAATTTAATTGAACGAAGTGTATTGCTTACGAAAGGTACAATGATCGAAGACATCGCATTGCCAGCAATCTCAAAAGCGGACCACGCAACCATTGGTGAAAATTCTCGTATAAAAACAATTCATGAAAATGAGCGGGATTATATAATCTCCGTTCTGAAAAAATGTAATGGAAGAATATGGGGTGCAGCTGGGGCAGCTGAAGTATTGAATCTACCACCAACTACATTAACATCAAAGATGAAAAAGCTTGGCATCCGAAAAGAAGATTTTAATTAGATGCAAAACGAAATATGGAGAAGGATAAAAACAGATCAAAATGATAAATGATTGATCTGGAATGAAATTTGTTAAATTTCAATTCCTCCCTATTTAAATCGACTCCATTCTTAATCTTAAAATAAACATTCAATGGCAACTCAAACTAAAAAAACCGACTTAACAGGTGGATTAGATTCTCCTGTTAGAAATGTAGTGCTGGTTCACGGTGCATTTGCAGATGGCTCAGGTTGGCGGGCACTTTACGATATCCTTTCTAAAAAAGGCTACAACGTATCAGTTGTTCAAAATCCGTTAACGTCATTGGAGGATGATGTAAACGCAACACACGTAGTATTAGACAAACAGGATGGTCCAGTTATACTTGTCGGACATTCATGGGGTGGGGCTGTCATTACAGAAGCAGGAAATCATCCAAAAGTTGTTGCACTCGTTTATGTAGCTGCATTTCAGCCCGACAAAGGAGAGTCAGCTCTGCAGTGGTTACAAACTGCTCCGCCTGCACCAGAGAATGGCGTTCTGCCCCCGGACGATAAAGGGATAGTATATTATGATAAGGCAAAGTATCATGCTGGTTTTTGTGCTGACATCAGTCGCGAAGAAGCGGAATTTATGTATGCATCACAGGGAGCTTTTTATGCAAAAGGATTTGTAACCCCTATTACTCATGCAGCGTGGAATGATAAACCAACTTACGGTCTTATAGCAACAGAAGATAAAAGCATTGCCCCGGAAATTCAGCATAATATGTATAAACGTTCAAATACAAAAGTCTCCGAGATCAAAGGCAGCCACGTTATATACATGTCACAGCCTGAAGCAGTAGCAAAAGTGATTATTGAAGCAGCCGTGAACACATTGGCATATAGCGAAAATTAAAATAATTCTGATTCTATAGGGTATCGAATGTTTGTTGTTTTTTTAAACCGAACTTGGTACCCTATATTTTTTGACGTTTATAAGTACCTAATAAATGAATAACTAAGGATCGCTTTTTATTCCGGACCTCTACGGAAGACTACTTTGATCTTCCGATATCCTTTCCACTAATTTTGATAAATCTTTATATCGTAAATATGAAAATCGGAATTGCCGCGGATCATGGCGGATTTGAATTAAAACAGATTATCCAACCTTTTCTTCTTTCGCTGAATTATGAAGTAATTGATTTTGGGGCATACCAACAAAACAACCAGGACGATTACCCCGATTATGTAGTACCATTAAGCAAAGCAGTAGCGTCAAAACAAGTGGAAAGGGGAATTGCTATTTGCGGAAGTGGAGTTGGCGCAGCAATTGCTGCAAACAAGATCGCCGGTGTGAGGGCCTCTTTAATAAACGATTATTTTTCTGCTCACCAGGGTGTAGAAGATGATGATATGAATGTACTTTGTTTGGGTGGCCGTATCACCGGCTTTGCCGCAGCGAAAGAATTTGTAAAGACATTTTTGGAATCCAGGTTTTCCGGTGCTGAAAAATATGTAAGGCGCTTAAATAAGATCATAGACCTGGAAATATAAGCCGTTTAAGAAAAGATAATTTGAAAGAACAAAACGAAGATTGAAAATTGCTTTGGAATAATTATGAATGAAGACAAATATAGTTTAGGAATGATCGGATTGGGAACGATGGGACGCAACCTGTTATTGAATATGGCTGACCATGGTTTTTCGGTTGCTGGCTATGATAAAGATCCGTCAAAGTTAACCCTGCTTGAAAATGAGGGAAAAGGAATACCAGTAAAAGGTTTTGCAGTACTGGCTGATTTTGTCAACAGCCTTGGTAAACCTAAGGTGATTATGTTATTAGTGCCCGCCGGCAAAATTGTAGATGCAGTAATTGATGAATTACAACCTTTGCTTTCCGCAGGAGATATCATTATTGACGGAGGTAATTCGCATTTCACCGATACAACAGCAAGGGTCAACAGATTATCACAAAAAGGATTACATTTTTTTGGAATGGGTATTTCTGGTGGGGAAGAGGGTGCAAGAATTGGTCCCAGCATGATGCCGGGCGGAGATATGGAAGCTTATCTTTTTGTAAAACCTATACTGGAAACTATTGCTGCAAAAGTTAACGGAGAGTCATGTGTAACTTATATCGGTCCCGGTGCATCAGGACATTTTGTAAAAATGGTTCACAATGGAATTGAATATGCACTGATGCAGTTGATCGCAGACACGTACGAGGTTTTGAAAACTGGATTGCAGATGGATAATGAAAAAATTCATCATGTATTTGCGGAATGGAATAAAGGCAAGTTGCAATCATACTTGCTGGAAATTACAGCCGATATTTTTTTGTATCAAAGTGAGGATGGCGGATATTTAATTGACAAGATAAAAGATGAGGCCAAAGCAAAAGGTACGGGTAAATGGACCACGCAAATTTCAACTGACCTTGAATTGCCACTACCAACAATAGATATAGCAGTAGCGATGCGTGATTTATCGAAATACAAATCTCTGAGAACAGAGACAGCTATTGCCTATAAAAGCGATAGTAAAAATCTTAGGGAAGTAAATAATTACGAATTCCTGGCCAAGCTGGAAGATGCATATTATTTTTCAATGATCCTTATTTATGCACAAGGCATGCATTTATTATCGAAAGCATCTGTCGCATATGATTATAAATTGAAGCTGGATGAAATTGCAAAGATCTGGCGGGGAGGTTGTATAATCAGAGCTTCTTTTTTGGAAGTAATACACCGGGCATTTGAAACAAATCCCGGGCTGCAGCATTTATTATTAGATACGAATGTGCAATTGATCATTAAAAAAATAATGCCTGTCGCAAGAGAGGTGATGGTGAAAACGATTAATGCAGGTATTTCAATACCTGCTTACACTAATACCTTAAGCTATTTCGATGCATTGCATAGTGAACAGATGCCGTCAAATTTGATACAGGCGCAACGTGATTATTTTGGTGCACATACGTATGAGTTAATTGGTAAAGAAGGAAGTTTTCATACAGATTGGGATAAAAGAAGTAAGCTATCCCGCTAGCTATCGGGACAAAAAATTAAATAAGATATTTTGAAAGACATAAAATCACAGCCAACCATCTTTGTCATTTATGGAGCGACAGGAGATCTTTGTCAACGGAAATTAGCACCGGCATTGTATAATTTGTTCCTTGATGGCTGGATGCCCGATAGATTTTCTATTATAGGTGCCGGAAGAACAGAATTAACCAATGATGAGTTCAGACAAAAATTATTGGAGGGTATTAACCAGTTTTCACGAAACGGAAAAGCTGTAAATGATAAATGGGCAGAATTTTCGCAGCATATTTTTTATCAGGCGGCTGATTTAAAAAACTACGAAGCATACCAGGGTATCTGCAACCAGATTAATGCATTTGAAAAGGAATGGGCTAATAAGGCATACGTTATTCATTACCTCGCTGTAGCACCGTCTTTGTTCCCCGTGATCGCAGGTAACCTGTCAAAGAATAATCTGGCAGAACAAAGGGAACATTCGAGAATTGTCATTGAAAAACCATTTGGCCACGATCTGGAATCTGCGAAAGCATTGAACCAGTTATTGAATGAAAATTATAAAGAAGAACAGATTTACAGGATCGATCATTATCTCGGTAAGGAAACCGTGCAAAACATACTGGCCTTTCGGTTTGCTAATGCTATTCTAGAACCTTTGTGGAACCGGAATTATATTCAGCATGTTCAAATTTCTGTTACAGAACAGTTGGGAGTGGAAGGCCGCGGTGAATATTATGAAAACTCCGGTGCCTTGAGGGATATGGTGCAGAATCACATGCTCCAATTATTGTGTTTGACTGCAATGGAGCCACCCAATAATTTTAAAGCTGCGGAAATACATAGTCGTAAAGTGGATGTTTTGCATGCAATGCGAAAGTTTACACCTGAAGAGATAAAAAGCTCTGTGGTCAGAGGACAGTATGCAAAAGGCTGGATGCAGGGAAAAGAAGTTCCAGGCTATCGTGAAGAAAAAAATGTAAGTCCAGGATCAAACACCGAAACCTTTGCTGCGATTAAATTTTTCATTGATAATTGGCGGTGGCAGGGGGTTCCTTTCTATGTAAGGACAGGTAAGCGTTTGCACCAATCATCTTCGTTAATAAGCATTCAATTTAAAGACCTTTCACATTTTATATTTCCGCCGGAAGCGATTGAAAGCTGGCAGCAAAATCGTTTAATCATAAGTATACAACCTGAAATGAGTATCCGGTTGCAGGTACAGGGCAAACGTCCGGGATTAGAGATGCTGCTGAATACAGTTGATATGGTATTTGATTATAAAACTACCTATTCCAGTTATACACAGGAAGCATACGAAACGTTATTGTTGGATGCTATGCAGGGAGATCAGACATTGTTTATGCGCGGTGACCAGGTAGAAGCTGCCTGGGAATTACTGATGCCGGTGATCCATGCATGGATGAAGCCTTCCTTGAGTTTTCCAAATTATTCGGCAGATTCATGGGGTCCCGAGCTGGCCGAAGCATTGATTGCCGCCGATGGCTTTCATTGGGTTACCTTACCTATGAATGGGAAAATTTAATAAGATGGAAATTCATATTTATAAAACTGTAGATGAAGTAATAGAAGGACTGGCTAATTATTTTGTACAAACCGTAAATGCGGCAATTAAAGAAAAGAATGAATGTACCGTTGTACTTTCAGGAGGCAATTCACCAAAAAAATTATATGAATTATTGGCTTCGCAGGATTATGCCAGGCAGATTAACTGGGATAAAATTTATTTTTTCTTCGGCGATGAACGTTATGTTCCTTTTAATGATCCTGGGAATAATGGCAATATGGTGAAAAATTTTTTATTTGAACCACTGATGATTCCGGATGCAAATATTTTTTACATTAATACGGCTAGTCAACCAGATGAATCTGCAAAAAAATATTCGAAACGTATCCTTACATATTTTAGGAATAACCCAGTGCGGTTTGATTTAATATTATTAGGACTCGGGGACAATGCGCATACCGCTTCTTTATTTCCTCACACACCAGTATTAAAAGAAAAGAAAGCATT
>DASTZB010000505.1:0-13682 GCA_035764525.1 Chitinophagaceae bacterium
AGATTGCACTCTAAAAGAAGAAGTAGTCTTTATTTCCTTACATAATTTATCCATTTCATGGACAGCAAAGCCCAGGCGATTCATCCCGGTTTCAATCTCAAGATGCACTGGATAATTTTTTATTCCTTCTCGTTTAAAAAACCCATCTAAAGACTTCAACATTGAAAAAGAAAAGATAACAGGCTCGAGATTGTTGTTTACAAGTGTTTCAAAAGTTTCACTTTCCGCATTCATTACCATCATTGGTAGTGTAATGCCGGCTTTGCGCAATTCAGTTCCTTCATCAGCATAAGCCACCCCGAGATAGTCAACTTTATGATATTGCAATGTATTTGCGATCTCAGCTCCACCGCTCCCATAAGCAAACGCTTTTACCATTGCCATCAGCTTTGTGGAAGGCTGCAATAATTTTTGGTATTGCTGAAGATTATGAGCAACTGCATTCAGGTTTATCTCCAACTCTGTCTGGTGAACTTTTAATTCAAGCAATTGTATAATCTGCTCAAAGCAAAATATCCTGGCTCCTTTTACAAGTATTACTTCATCCCTGAAATCCGAAAAACGAAATCTTGAAATAAATTCTTCTGTAGATGTATAAAATTCATGTTGAATTGTATAGGTCGCTGTTTCATTTTCAAACTTCAGGTATTTTGAAATATTTAACCCGATACCGATCACCCGGTCAATTTTATGCTGCACAAGATCATCTGCAATTCTTTCATAAAGCCCTTCATCATTCATGCCCGTTTGAAAAAAATCTGAAAGGATCACTGTGCTTTTTGAGACCCCACCCATTTGCTTTAAAAAATCCAATGCAATACGTAATGAATTCAGATCGGCACTATAGCTGTCATTAATTATAGTACAGTGATTGATCCCTTTCTTGAGCTCCAATCGCATATTGACAGCTTGCAGCTGTTTCATTCTTTTTGCAATAACAGTTTCCTTAATACCAAAATGAAGCATTACACACCAGCATGTGATCGCATTTTGTATAGAGGCATCATCAGTAAATGGAATCCGGATGGCTGTTTCTGCATTTTTATAACCAGCAATTATTTCAGTATCAGTTTGTGTCTTATTTATTTCCAGGATCTGCAGGTCGGCTTTCTGCATTTTACCCCAGGAAAAAATTTTGAAGGGGTGCTTTCCCGTTTTATGGATAACAGATTCAAATTTTAGAACAATGGCTTTATCGGCCAGCCATTCATCGCTGCAATAAATGACAAGCTCAGCACCAGCAAACAGCTTTATCTTTTCCTCCACTTTCTGATCCATGCTTTCAAAACCTTCGCTATGGGCTTCGCCAATATTTGTAAGAATACCGATGGTGGGTTGTATAATTTCATTTAGCTTTTCCATTTCCCCGGGTTGAGAGATGCCCGCCTCAAAGATTCCCAGTGTATGTTGCTTATTTATTTCCCATATACTAAACGGTACGCCAATTTGTGAATTATAACTTTTAGGGCTTCGAACAATATTGAAATTCTCATGAAGCAACTGATAAAGCCATTCCTTGACAATTGTTTTCCCATTGCTGCCTGTTATACCGATCACCGGGATATCGAATTGTTTACGGTGAAATGCAGCCAATTGTTGTAAGGCACTTAAACCATCTTTAACACATAAAATATTTGCTTCCGGAAAATCTTCCCGTTTAATTTCTTCGCAAATAATAAAATTCCTTACTCCTTTTTTATAAAGCTCGGGTATAAAATTGTGCCCGTTCCTTCGTGGACCTTTTAACGCAATAAATAAAGAGGTTCCGGGAGAGAAAATTTTTCTGCTATCAAAAAAAATATAGTCAATTGAATTGTCAGTGACAATTCTGGCGT
This sequence comes from Chitinophagaceae bacterium, assembly GCA_035764525.1. GTDB lineage: Bacteria > Bacteroidota > Bacteroidia > Chitinophagales > Chitinophagaceae > VBAS01. The sequence continues at coordinate 1,836 of DASTZB010000505.1, forward strand.
TAGCACCAAGTGTTTTTGCAATATGGCTGATAAAATAACTCACCAAAAATTAATACTGAGATTTGTGATTGTTTTTTTTCTCCGGGGGAATTCCCTTTTTCTGCATAAAAATAGAATAAGCGATCGAACCCGAAAGACAAACCATAATTATGCCAAGGGAAATAAATACCTGTGTTGTTTTATCTATCCATTGATCTATCCAATGATCGGCAAGCATTTTTAACCCAATAATAGCAAGAACAATAGCAATACCCTGCTGTAAATAATCGAATTTACTAACAGCGCTACGCAAGAGAAAGAAAAGCGAACGCAAACCCAGCACAGCAAAAATATTGGAGGTATAGATTACAAGTTGTGCATCCGCCCTGTGAGCAGGCGAATTATCAACCAGCCCCATAATGGCAGGAATAGAATCCAGTGCAAATACCAGGTCTATAGCCGCCAACATAAGCACCACAACAAAAAGTATGGTATATCGTCGTTTGCCTGTTTCATCTCTTACAATGTATTTTCCATGATGATCGCCGGGAATCAGTGGAAGGAATTTTTCGATGATCTTGTATATTTTAGTATCATGTGGATCAAATTCCTCATCATCACTTGCCCTGAACATTCTATAGCCGGTATAAACAAGAAAGGCTCCGAAGATCAACAATATCCATTCAAATTTATTCACGAGAGCTACACCGGCGGTAATAAAAATTACCCTGAAAAATATGGCCATTAAGATTCCTATCAGTAATACTCGCCCATAATATTTTTCCTTCACTTTGAATGAAGAAAAAATAAGAATGAAAACAAAAATATTATCAATGCTTAAGCTCCACTCCATTAGGTAACCACTGATATATTCTAATGCGGTTTGTTGTCCTCTTTTTGCCCAGATAAAAATAAAAAATGCAAGTGCCAGGCCCACCCAAAAAAAAGTCTGCAGCAATGCCTGCCTGATCGTGATCGTTTTATTCTTTTTGCTAAGTAACCCAAGATCAAAGATGAGTGCCAGAACCAGAATAATTCCAAATACTAAATAAGTAACCTGCTCGGATGTCATTATGCCTTTTTAAGAATGGCAAAGATAACTGAATAGGCGGTGGAGAATTATCACCGGGAGTATTTCATTTTCCTTACTTGTTGATAGATAAATCCGAAAAAAATAATCAGCAAAATTGGAACACAAATATTGATCAGCTGCCACAGTGTTTTTCCCTCTTTAACTTTAAGAGGATCTAATAACCTGAGTGTATAATCTTTGGCTCTTGTTTTTAAAATCTCTGAAGGATTAACAAGATATTCTATTGAATTAAGAAAGAAATCTTTGTTGGCAAAACTGTGGCGAGTGTAAAAGTTATATCCCATCGGCATAGGTCCCTGTTGCTGGCTAACTTCGTTTGTTGCAATATCTCCATCAGCGATTATTATCATTTTTCCATCTTGCTCTGACTTATTTGAAAATGGAACACCATAAGAATTGAGAGAATCTATTATCGATTTGGAAGCTCTCCCCGCGTAGAAGGATTGAAACTTACCTTCCAGTAACACAGCAACTGCAGCATCATGAACAGTAAAAAGTTTTGCATCAGGAGCTATTTGTAAAAATTCAAAGTCAATTTTCGCGGGTGTACTTAATACCCGGGCATTAGCAGAAGATCTCAACAGAAAGGTTTTTTTTATCCCCTGTGCTTTCACAGTATCGATCGTGTTGGGGAAGATAGCCCTGATACCATCAAGGTTTTTACTGATCGGATGATTTGTTCCATTTAGCACCGGAAAGAATGGCCAGTTTACCAATCTCATCTGGGGGTTATTGGGATCGCCGCTCATTTGACCTAATTGATCACACTGCATATCCTGCAATAAATTCTGATTGATGCGGGCACCATATTTGAAAAGCAAATCATCTAAATTCAATCCCCGATCGAAAGCAATAAACCCGTTTGATTTATACAGGCTATCGAATTCAGCATACATTGCGTCAATCATCCAAAAAACTTTTCCTCCATGCATCACATATTGATCAATTTTCAATTTTTCTGACTCTGAAAATGGCAAAGTGGGTTTAAGAATAACTAATGCATCAAGCCGTGTAGGAATGAATGGGATCTGTCTAATATTTATTGTATCAGTATTATAATTATTGCGAAGGGTAAGAAATGCATCATTAACATTGTAGCCAAATGCTTCCCCATTTCCCAAAGCATAGCCGATAATTGGTTTCTTATCTGAAACAATTTTTTCGATCGCATGCATAAATTTATACTCCAAAGTAGCTTCTACATTGTTGTACAACGCGGCTCTTTGTTCCTTTTCTGTACCAAAACCTTTTTGGCCTTGTAGAAAATTAACTCCTATGGTAGTATCCCGGTATTTGATAACTGCTCCGTGAATGAGCTTACTTATTTCCAATTCATCTCCAACTTTTTCAGGTGCACTTAGAACAGCAGGGTATAACCCGTAAAAATAATTAAGTGAATCTTCCATCCTGGTCTGCGCCGAGTCGACAAGACCTTCATATGGATTTAAAAATCGAAATTGAAGATTGTTCCTGCCATATTCTTTGCAATTCAATAAGAATTCAGAGATAGAGTTTTCTAATTTTTTAACTTCTGAAGGCAAGTCTTTTTTATGTACAAAAACATCGATTGTAACAGGTTCAGTCAAATTTTTAAGCAATTGCTTACTTGCCTGGCTAAGTGTATACCTCTTTTCTTTTGTAAGATCGAGACGGGTATGAAAACTGGAAGCTAAAAAATTAACAGCAATAACAATGATCAAAAGAAATAACCACCAGAGTTTAGAAGACCATATTTTGTTGATGCTTTTCATTGATGGTTATCTTTTCAAAAGGTTTCGGTTTGCAATTGAAAGAAATAAAAAGATCACACTTATAAAATAGATCATATCTCTTGTATCCACTACTCCGCGGCTAATACTGCGATAATGAAAATCGATCCCGATCATTTCAAGATAGTAATCGGCGCCACCGCTAAGCGCCGGCATAAGACTGATTGCACTGAACCCATAATAAATAAGTGCACAGGCGGCAAGGCTTATGATAAGTGCAATCACCGCATTATTTGTAAAACTGCTTGAACAAATACCAATAGCAGTAAACACGGCTGCAAGAAATAAAAGGCCAATATAGGAACCGATCGTGGCACCAGTATCAATGCCCTCACCGGAAGAAAGTTGCCGGACGGAAAAATAATAGATGATGGTCGGTAGTAAAGCAATGATAACAACAATGAGGCTTCCGAAATATTTACCAAAAACGATTTGCCAGCGGCTCAACGGTCTTGTTTGTAAAATTTCAAATGTGCCGGTTTTAAATTCTTCCGCAAAACTGCGCATAGTGATGGCAGGGATCAATAATAATAATATCCATGGGGCTAATTGGAAAAACCGGTCCAGTGTGGCATAGCCAAAATCAAGAATATTATTTTCAAAAACAAAAAGCATTACACCGTTTACCAAAAGGAAAACGATAATGGCAATATAACCGGTAAGACTGCTGAAAAATTGACGTAGTTCTTTTTTACAAACGGACCACATAGGCTTGGATAGATTGTGCAAAATAAGGTAAACTAGTCATAAACGAAGAATGATTAGCGATTTATACACATGGTCTGTAAATAATTATGGAAAAAAGGCACACCGGCATCTACTTGAAAAATTGCTTTATGAAAAAAATACTAGCTGTTGCGGCATCTTTGATACTCGTCGTTGTATCCGCAAACTCCCAGTCTGAAAAAAAAGAACCACCTCCGCCTCCACCGAAACCTAAAGAGGAAGTAAAATATAACGTCGTAAAGGAGGAGAAGGTAAAAAACAGTTCACCAACTATTATTGACGAAAAAATAAACGCAAGTAAACCATCAGAGCCACCTGTAGTAACTGTCAAAGGGAAAGCTACTGATGATTTTTATAAGAGAAATCCCACCGTTTCTGGTATTTCAAGAAAGGGAAACATCATTACAATAAAAAAGAAGGATGGTACAACTGAAAAATATGATATGAATAAAAAGGAAGAGGACAAAAGCTTTACAGAAAAGTATGGCGTATCTCCAATTCCGCCACCTCCACCCCCACCTCCAACTAAAAAGATATCCTAAAGTATAGTCATTGAACAAATAAAAAAACCTCCAAATAATTTCGGAGGTTTTTTATTAATATCATTTCAATTACACAGCAAAACTTTCACCGCATCCGCAGGTTCGGCTTGCATTCGGGTTGCTGAAATAAAAACCTTTTCCATTCAAGCCATCGGAAAAATCAAGTGTGGTATTAACGAGGTAAAGAAAACTTTTTAGATCAGTTACTACTTTCACTCCATTATCTTCAAACACCTGGTCCATTGGCTTTGCTTCATTGTCAAAATCAAGTTTATAACTAAGACCCGAACAACCGCCCCCCACAACACCTACTCTTAAAAAGTATGATGGATCGTTGGCAATACCAGCATCGGTCATCAATTGAGTAACCTTTGTCTTTGCCTTATCACTTATGTAAATTGTATTTTCTAACGCTACACTCATGTATTAAAGTCAAAACTCAAAAGTAAAAATTCAAAAATCAAGTTTTTACTTTTGAGTTTTTAATTTTTACTTATTAATGAACTACACTCTCTTCAAACTTGAACTCTGGTAGCCCGTTCTTTTTACGATAATCATTTACCGCAGCCTTTATAGCGTCTTCGGCCAACACTGAGCAGTGTATTTTTACAGGAGGAAGATGTAGTTCTTCCACTATTTCCATGTTGTCGATCTTTATTGCTTCATCCACAGTTTTACCTTTTAACCACTCAGTGGCTAAAGATGAAGATGCGATTGCAGAGCCACAACCAAAGGTCTTGAACTTTGCATCTTTTATAAGACCGTTTTCATCTACTTCAATTTGCAAACGCATTACGTCGCCACACTCAGGTGCGCCAACAAGACCAGTACCTACGTTTTGTTTGCTTTTGTCCAGAGTACCCACATTTTTTGGGTTCTGGTAGTGACCAAGCACTTTCTCTGAGTAAGCCATAATTTTTTAATTTTAAAATGTGATAATATGCTAATTAAAACACAGCTTCTAAATTTCAAATTTTCGTTAGCAAATCAGCACATTGGCTAAAATGCTAATTGGTTTTTTAATGATGTGCCCATTCTATCGTATTCATATCAATTCCTTCCTTATACATTTCCCATAGCGGACTCATTTCTCTTAATTTATTCACTGTTTTTGTTACTGCCTCAACTGTATAATCAATTTGGTCATCTGTTGTAAATCTTCCCAATCCAAAACGAAGCGAACTATGTGCCAGATCATCACCAAGACCAAGCGCTTTTAGCACATAGGATGGCTCCAGCGACGCAGATGTACAAGCAGAACCAGAAGATACAGCAATATCTTTATTAAATCCCATCAGTAATCCTTCGCCTTCCACATATTTAAAAGAGATATTAGTAACATGTGGTAAACGATATTGTGTACTTCCATTTATATATGCTTCTTCGATCTTCATTAATTCAGTCTCTAGTTTATCTCTTAATGCACTTAATCTCTTAGTTTCTTCTTCCATTTCATTCATGCATATTTCGCATGCTTTACCGAAACCGACAATACCAGGAACGTTTAATGTACCGCTCCGCATGCCTCGTTCATGACCGCCCCCGTCCATTTGCGCTGTTACTTTTACTCTGGGATTTTTTCTGCGAACATATAATGCGCCAACACCTTTTGGTCCGTACATTTTGTGCGCAGTGAATGCCATTAGGTCAATCCCATCTTTATTTACATCAACTGGAATTTTTCCAACTCCCTGCGTTGCATCTGAAAAAACAAGAATGCCTTTCTTTTTTGCCAATGCGCTGATCTCTTTCATGGGCATTACCGTTCCAATTTCATTATTTGCATACATGATAGCAATAAGAATAGTAGTTGGTTTGATAGCAGCTTCCAGTTCCTTCATATCGATCAAGCCATCAGGATTTACCTTTAAGTAAGTAACTTCTCCGCCTTCTTTTTCAATATGCTTACATGTGTCAAGAACAGCTTTGTGTTCGATGTTGCAAGTGATGATATGATTTCCTTTGCTTGCATACATTTCAAACACGCCTTTTATAGCAAGGTTATCAGCCTCTGTAGCACCCGAAGTAAAAATTATTTCTTTCGGGTCCGCGCCAATTAATTTTGCCACTTGTTCACGGGCATAATCAACAGCTTCCTCGGCTTGCCAGCCAAATGGATGATTACGACTTGCCGCATTACCAAAGCTGTTTGTAAAATATGGTATCATTGCTTCAACAACTCTTGGATCGCAAGGGGTCGTAGCATTATGATCAAGGTATATAGGAAATTTCAACATAATAATTTGATTGTAAATTTGACCGACTACAAAATTAACCCGAAAGAGCTGACTTCAAAAGGCTATTTTAATGGCTATCCGCTAATTTTACCAAAATCGTAAGGCCTTCAAAACCATAAACAAAACGCCATGCTAAAAGTTGAACATATCGGTATTGCTGTAAGAACATTGGCAGAATCCGTGCCTTTGTTTGAAAAGCTGCTGAATAGTCAGTGTTATAAGACGGAAGTAGTGGAAATCGAAAAGGTAAATACGGCTTTTTTCAAAACTGGTAGTACAAAGATTGAACTGTTGGAAAGTATTGACGAGAATGGAGTGATCTCAACATTTATTGACAAAAAAGGCGAGGGTCTTCATCATGTCGCCTTTGAAGTTGACAACATAGAAACAGAAATAGAAAGATTAAAAAATGAAGGATTTATCTTGCTAAATGACAAACCCAAAAAAGGAGCGGATAACAAATTGGTTTGTTTTCTTCATCCAAAATCTACAAATGGAGTGTTAATTGAGTTATGCCAAGAAATAAAGTAAGATTACTTGTTTTCTGTATCATTCTCTGAAGGAGTCTCGACATTGATGATCCCTAACATTACCACCGCCATCTGTGCAGCAATTTGTGAAGCATCTTTCTTATTAAATGCCTTGCCTTCGGCTATTTTGTGTCCATCAACGACTGCAGCAATTGTAAAAAGCCGACGGCCATTTTCAACTTTTTCTTCTACGGTTTCAAATTCCAGCACTTTTCCATTTTTGTTTGCCCAACCGTAAAGTTTATTCTTGTGATTTATTTCCAGCAGCTCGAGATCGTCAATGAACATATGGGGTAAAATAATTCTTTCAGTTACCCATTTAGCTGTTTTTTTATAGCCTCTATCAAGATAAATGGCGCCAACCAATGCTTCCAACGTATTTCCAAAGATCTGGCTGATCTTTAGAGAACCATCTGACTTATTATACAGGGTGATCTTTTTCAAACCCATTCGCAATGCGATCTCATTTAATTGCTGGCGATTTACCATTTTACTGCGCATTTCTGTCAAAAACCCTTCTTCCTTATATGGATAACGCATAAAAAGATAGTCGGCAACCAAGGCACTAAGCACAGCATCGCCAAGATATTCGAGACGTTCATTATTCTCGTCTGCGCTTTCCCGGACAGAACGATGAGTGAGGGCAGTTTTGTAAAGGGAGATATTATCCGGGCTGAAACCGAGTACGTTTTTTAATTGCTTCTTGAATGAAGCGCCTACTCTTTCTTTAAAAAATTGCTTAAAAAAATCCACGGTCAAAAGCTACGAAAATTTCTGTGAAGAATTACAGGGGTGCATTAACTGAAGTTCCTATTTATATTTTTTTAAGATCACGCATGCGTTATGACCGCCGAAACCAAATGTGTTGCTTAATGCAGCATTCACAATGCGTTGCTGAGCTTTTTGAAAAGTAAAATTCAACCGGGGATCCAATTCAGGATCATCGGTAAAGTGATTGATCGTTGGTGGAACGATATCATGCATCACGGCTTTTATACATGCGATGGCTTCAATAACACCAGCAGCACCAAGACAGTGTCCTGTCATGGATTTTGTAGAGCTGATATTTACGTTGTAAGCATGTTCACCAAAAACATCAACAATCGCTTTTACTTCGGCAATATCTCCAAGTGGTGTTGATGTGCCGTGTGTATTTATATAATCAATGTCTTGCGATTTCATTGCTGCATCTTCAAGAGCAGCATTCATTACATTCTTTGCACCCAATCCTTCAGGATGTGGAGCTGTGATATGATGCGCATCTGCCGTTGCGCCGGCACCAGCCAGTTCGCAATAAATTTTTGCCCCTCTTGCTTTAGCATGGTCAAGCGACTCGAGAATAACAACACCGGCCCCTTCTCCCATCACAAAACCATCACGGTCTTTATCATAAGGACGACTCGCCGTTTTTGGATCGTCATTTCTTTCACTCAATGCCTTCATTGCATTGAAACCGCCAACACCGGCCTCACTTACCACACTTTCTGATCCACCAGTAAGAATTATATCTGCCTTACCCAACCGGATAAGATTACAAGCTTCCATCATTGCATTCGTTGAAGACGCACAGGCACTAACCACTGCAAAGTTTGGACCCCTGAAACCATGACGCATTGATATTTGCCCTGCGGCAATATCAAGGATCATTTTCGGAATAAAGAATGGATTGAAGCGAGGAGTACCATCGCCTTTTGCAAAATTCATGACCTCTTCCTGGAAAGTAATAAGTCCACCAATACCACTGGCAAAGACAACACCGACACGATCAGTATTGACATTATTATTTGTGAGGCCGGCATCTTTTACTGCCTGGTCACTTGCAACCAATGCAATTTGAGTAAACCGATCGATCTTTCTTGCTTCTTTCTTTTCAAGAAATGCCGTCGGTTCAAATCCTTTTATTTCGCAGGCAAATTTTGTTTTGAATTTCGAAGCATCAAATAAGGTGATCATATCCGCACCGGAAACACCACTGATTAATCCGTTCCAGTATTCATCAATGGTATTACCAATCGGCGTTATTGCTCCCAGTCCTGTTACTACTACTCTTTTCAGTTCCATAATGGCCAGCTCAAATTTTAATTAAAGTTAAGCAGCTATGATGTACAAGTAAAACCGCCTTCCCCGATATCAGCAGAAGGCGGATAAAATTTATTCTCCCGCCTGAGACGGGACAGGCAACATAAACTGCCTGGTGCGAGATAAATTATTTTGCATTTTCTTCCAGGTAAGCAATCGCCTGGCCAACAGTTGTAATGGTTTCTGCCTGCTCATCAGGAATGGAGATGTTGAATTCCTTTTCAAATTCCATGATCAACTCTACGGTGTCGAGTGAGTCGGCACCTAAATCATTAGTGAAAGAAGCTTCGTTTGTTACTTCCGCTTCATCAACACCTAATTTGTCTACAATGATTTTCTTTACTCTTGATGCAATGTCTGACATGATGAGATATTTTAGTTAAATATGGCTGCAAAAATAGAATATTTGAATTAACTACCGCATTTACAGCGTTTTTTTCTTGTTGCTCGAAACTTGCTGACTATTAATGATTAGGCTCAAAAGTTTACCAGAAAATGTAATTGCAAACAGTTGATAGTATCGATTTAAGTTGTAAATTGAAATCGTACATCGATAACAATCGAAACCAACTATGGCTCTGAAAATAATAGATTTTGGTACACCTGAATACCAGCAAATGATAAAAATGCGGGAAGAAATTCTGCGTAAACCACTTGGTCTTAGTTTTACAGATTCCGAGATCGAGAAAGAAAAAGATAATCTTCTTATCGGTGCATTTGAAGATGAACAAATGCTTGGCTGTTGTATGATCGTTGAAATGGATCAACGTAAAGCCCGGTTAAGACAAATGGCCGTATTAAATAATTTGCAAGGAAAAGGAATTGGAAGAGCCCTAATACAGTTTGCTGAAAACCTGGCAAGAGATCACGGTTATAGAGTTATGAGTATGCATGCAAGAAAACCGACGGTTCCCTTTTTTGAAAAAATGGGATATAAAATAAGCGGACCTGAATTTATTGAGATCACTATTCCACATTATGAGATGGTGAAAGAGTTGTAGCGCCAAATTGTTAAACTGTTGAATTGTTCAATTGCGTCTTCAAAGACAATTTAATCATTTAGCAATTCAACCATCCATTTTAGTTTTCATTTCTTCTTAATTTTTTCCTTCAGCAATTGTCTCAATTCAAATACCTCATCGGTTGATCTGCATCCAGATTTTGGAACCAGGAAAAAAGTGCGGCTATCGAAATACAAATAGAAAAAATGAGGGCTTTCCAGGAATGTTGTCAATACTTGCCACGGCCAATTGCGGGAACCTCTTTCATTGCCTAAAGAAAATCCAGTCTCTTCAAAACTCATTTCAAAATGATCTTTGAAAGTTGATGTACGACGATAAATGATCTCCGGTAATAAAAACCAAACGCTGATCATTAACATAAACCAAAGTACACTACCTAAGAAAAACGCAAGGGCAGTGACGATCTTAAAATAAAATAGAGTAGCAGAAAGTAAAGCAAAAACATTTACTACTATGATCATAAGTCGTAGCTCGGGCCTCGTAATAAAATGATATCGTAAGCCCTGCATCACTTTTGTTTTTTCATATGTGAAATGAATGGTCATCTGCTATATGTTTGTTACTGATTCCTGAGCTCCTTTTCATTTACACTCCATTCACCAAGAGCATCACCTTTTAAGCCCAAATATTGAACCGTCATTTTTCGTTCGCCCCTTTTGCCTGAAAAAGAGAATTTCGCATAATTCTGTTTCTGGTCAAATCCAATTACACGATAAGGATTATTTTTTTCTGCTGCACTAAATGGATACCCGGTGGAAGTAAGCGCCGATACTGTAATATCATACAATGGATAATGACCGGGTCGCTCCACTTTAATTATTTCACTGTGATGACGATCGCCTGTAAGAAATACAACACCGCTGATCTTGTATTCTTTTATAAAGTTCATCAGTTCATCATACTCGGCAGGGAAATCCCACCATTTATCAAAAGGCGAAACAGGATTCAATACCTGGCTTCCGACCGCAACAATCTTAAATGTCGCCAAGCTGTGTAATAAAGAATTCTTCAACCATTCTATTTGTTCTTTTCCCAACATTCTTTTTTCGGGGTTTGGTTTTCCCTCGACGGAGTCTCTTATCCTGTCTTCGTTTCGCCACCAACGATCATCTGTCATAAAGACTTCTACATCTGCCCAACTGATCATTGAATAAATGCCCTGGCCATTTTCACCATAAGATGTATTGCAGAAATAATTCATGAATACTTTTCGGCTTGCTTCTTTCAGAATATAATTTTTGCCAATATCATTTGGACCATAGTCATGATCATCCCATATTGCATATTGCGGCATTGCTTTCAGGAAATTTTGCAATACAGGGTGTGATCTGTCATGCGATGCTCTGTACCATAAACCCCATTCGCTGTTATAATCTACATCTCTTGTATACCACGCATCACCAAGCCAAAGCATAAAAGCGGATCTTTCTTTAGCCATTGTTTCAAAAATGGAAGAGTCCTTACCATAAGGCACGGCTGGCCTGTCCAATCTTACCAGGTCGGTATATTGCCTGTCAAAAGCTGGTTCATTAAAATAAGCACAGCTGCCTGTAAGAAAAGAAAAATCAGGAGCGGGTTTACGATAAGCCCATAGATCTTTTGTTGTAAACACACCTTTGGCTGCAGATGGCTTCCCATTAATAAAAAATTGATACTCATAAGTTGTATTTACATCCAAACCGCCAACCGTTATTTGCAAGGGATTAAATTCATTGCCCAATTGCCCTTTAAATAAAACAGTTTTTGTTTTTGTATCCCCCTTCTTTTTATACTGAATAGAAACTGACTTTACCTGCTGCGACACCTCGATCCAGATCTTTGCATCACGATATTCAACCGGCCCCAACATTGGACCCGAAACAACCTGTGA
>DASTZB010000506.1:0-9905 GCA_035764525.1 Chitinophagaceae bacterium
ATAAAATCCTTACCTTGTTATACACTTTATCTCCAGCACATCCTGTTAGAAAAATCTTTGCCTCCGTGTATACATAAACACAAATGGATGTTTTAATGAAAAGTAAGAGACCAACAAAGAAGACCAAAGTAACAGGCACGAAAAAAAAACTTAGCACCGGAAATAAAAAACCCGGCAAAGGTTCTTCACATCCCGTTTCTAAAAATCCAACTACAAGAAAAGATAAAAGAACTAGGGGAATAAAAAATTTTCCTATTGTGGCAATTGGTGCATCTGCCGGAGGTATTGAAGCTATTTCCAAATTACTGGAAAACTTATTGCCTGATCTTGGAATGAGCTATGTTATTATTCAACACCTTGCGCCTGATCATCAAAGTATATTACCGGAGTTATTGGAAAGAAAAACCAGCATGCTTGTTCACCAGGTAAAAGATGGTATGGAGGTGAACGCAAATAATGTATATGTGATCCCGCCTAACACTTATATGAGCATTACAGATGGTCACCTGCGACTTTCTCCCCGTGTAAAATCGGATGGGGTTTATCATTCGATCGATTTCTTTTTAAATGCACTGGCGCCGGTTTATAAAAACAAAGCAATTGCCATTATACTTTCCGGTTCAGCAACGGATGGCTCCCTCGGGGTGCAAGCTATAAAAGCAGAAGGAGGGATCACATTTGCACAGGATGAATCGGCAAAGTTCCTGAGTATGCCTCTCAATGCTATTGATTCCGGATTTATTGATTTTGTTCTTTCACCAAAAGAAATAGCAAAGCAACTGGCAGCTTTTCCAAAGATCATTTATTCAATCGCCTCTTCTGACAGATCATCCGAAGTAGAAACGAGCGAATCAGAGTTAAAAAAAATCTATTTCCTGCTGCATAAAAAACATGGCGTTGATTTCTCCTATTATAAACCAAACACTATCAATCGTCGCATACAACGCCGGATGGTGCTGCATAGAGTAACCAACCCGGGTGATTATATAAAGCTTTTACAGCAAGCTCCTGAGGAGGTAGAATTATTATACAGGGATCTTTTAATTAATGTGACAAGTTTTTTCCGGGAACCTGGTTCATATACCGGGTTAATAAAAAAAGTATTTCCGGCATTGATGAAAGGCAGAAAACCAGACGATACTTTCCGGATATGGATACCTGCCTGTGCAAGCGGCGAAGAAACTTATTCTACTGCTATCTGCCTTTTTGAATTCCTGAAAGGAAAATCGAATAATTTACCTATACAGATATTTGCTACCGATCTTAACGAAAAGGCAATTGAAAAAGCGAGGACAGGTATTTACTCAAAAGGCTCTTTAGAAAATGTTTCATCAAAACGGCTGAAAGAATATTTTACAAGGCATGAAGGCAATTACCAGATCATAAAGGCCATCAGGGATGTTTGCATTTTCGCCCCGCATAATCTTTTAAAGGATCCTCCTTTTTCAAGAATGGACCTGATCAGCTGTCAGAATGTAATGATATACCTGGAGAATACTGGGCAAAAAAAGATATTAGATACATTTCATTATGCGTTGAAGCCTGCAGGATACCTGCTGCTTGGTAAATCAGAATCCATCAGCAGCTCTCATGGGTTATTTTCCATAGTGGACAGAGAAAATAAAATATATACAAGAAAGGAAGGAGGCACAAATGGAAATTTCACATTGTCTCCTCGTAACTATTACCCGGATAAAACTATTCTTGAAAATAAAAAAAGTTTTGCTCCCGTCATTTCGGATAATAACATTGACAAGGAGATAGAAAGGCTTTTGCTTTCCCGGCATATACCTGCCAGTGTAGTGATTGATAAAGATCTTCATGTATTGCGTTTTCTTGGAACGACTTCCCATTATTTACAACCTTCATCAGGAAAGGCAAGCCTGCATCTTTTAAAACTGGTAAGAGATGACCTTGCATTTGATCTTCGAAGCCTGGTGTACCGTGCCAAAAAAGAAAACAAATCAGTGAAAAAGGAGGGGATCGTTCTTTCTGAAAATGGATATTCAAAAGAATTACAGTTGGAAGTAACTCCTATTAAAACATCATCCAGTGATCCCTATTATCTTATTTTATTTAAAGAATCGAAACTTCCTGTATCGCTAAACCTAAAAGACAAGGCCAAAAAGGATGAGAAAGATATAAAAAGCATGAACAATAGGACCCAAAAGCATATTACCGACCTGGAACAGGAATTAGCAGATACAAGAGAACAACTGAAAATAATAAGTGAAGAATTTGAAGCGGCCCGTGAAGAGTTGCAATCATCTAATGAAGAAGTTCTTTCATCCAATGAAGAGTTGCAAAGTATCAATGAAGAACTGGAAACTTCAAAAGAAGAACTTCAATCAACCAATGAAGAGCTGATAACTATCAATGAAGAATTACAAAACCGCAATCTTGAATTAAAAGAAGCAGGCGAATATAAAAAGGCCATTATCGAAACCATACATGAATCATTAATAATATTAAATAGTGATCTGCGGGTAAGAACTGCTAATAAAGGATTTTATGCAACGTTCGATTCAAACCCGGAAGACACTGAAGGCCGGTACCTGTTTGAACTAGGCAATCACCAATGGGATATACCTGAGCTGAGAAGGCAGTTGATTCTTGTACAAACAAAAAATGTTGATCTTGTCAATTTTGAAGTAAGTCATAAGTTTCCCTCTATCGGGCAAAAGATAATGCTTTTAAATGCTCAACGGATTGCAATGGGTGAACGTGATGCATTGATCCTGTTAGCTATCGAGGATATAACGAATAAAAGATTGACAGAGATCACAAGAAAAGAAGGTGAAGAGAGATTCAAGCTCCTGTTACAAAATGCTTTTGACATCATTACTATTTTTGCACCAGATGGGACGATCATATATGAAAGCCCGGCTGTAGAAGCTGTGCTTGGATATACACCGGAGGAAAGAATGGGAAAAAATATAATTCTTCATTCGATTGTTCACCCGGATGATAAAAAGAAAAAAATTGGCATGTTGGAAAAAGCAATCGCTAATCCGGGGGAAAATATTAATGTTGAATTCCGCCTGCAACATAAAAATGGGAGTTATCGAACAATTGATGCTGTTTGCCGGAATATGATGGATGATCCAAGGATCGATGGCATCATTGCAACTTATCGTGATATTACAGAACGCAAAATACTTGAGCAACAAAAGGATGATTTTATTGGCATTGCCAGCCACGAGTTAAAGACCCCGGTAACAAGTATAAAAGCCTATTCACAAATATTGCAGGATATATTTTCCAAAGCTCACGACAAAAAATCTGTTGAATTATTGCACAAGATGGAGGCACAGGTAGACCGTTTGAATTTATTGATCGTGGACCTGTTGGATTTTACACGTATTGAAGGAGGTAAATTAAAATTCAGGGAAGAGCATTATAATATGAAGGAACTGATAAAAGAAGTGGCGGAAGAAATGCAAAGGACATCTAAAACGCATAAGATCATATTGAAACTTGGCGAGGAGACAGAATTATATGGCGACCGTTACAGGGTTGGCCAGGTGATCACGAACCTTGTCAGTAATGCTATAAAATATTCCCCGGGTGCAGAAAGGGTAATTATTTCTTCAAAAACGGGTGAAGGCACAGTAACGGTCTGCGTACAGGATTTTGGAATCGGTATAAATGAGAAACTTATTGAAAAAGTATTTGATAAATTTTTCAGGGTAACAGAACCGCTGTTGAACACGTTCCCGGGCCTTGGTTTAGGATTGTATATTGCAGCTGAAATTGTGAAGCGGCAGGGTGGCAGTATGAATGTAACAAGTACAGAAGGTAAAGGCTCTATTTTTTGTTTTTCGCTTCCGTTTAAACGATAACGTATGAAGATGAAAACAACCCAAAGGGGAAAGAAAATAATTGAGCCGGATGATAAGGGCATGGCTTTTGCAAAGCCACTAATAATGAAGCAAAAGATACTCATAGCAGATGATGATGAAAGTATCAGGGATATCTTCAACATCATCCTGGCAAAGGCCGGTTATGATATCGAGATAAAAGAGGATGCAAACGAAATATTTAAAAATAATTTTAAGATACCTGACCTTTTCCTGATCGATAAACTATTATCGGGTGTGGATGGTCTTGATGTATGTCGTCATTTAAAAAATAATCTGGCTACCTGCAATATCCCTGTTGTTATGGTTTCCGCTTCTCCTGATATTGGCGCAATGGCTATAAAAGCCGGTGCAGATGATTTTGTTGAAAAACCATTTGAACTTTCTTATCTTTTGAAAGTGATCGAACGAAATATCCGTAACAGTAAAAGCAAAAAATCGGTGAGGGTTTGAGATCAGGGGGGAATAGTTTCGTTACCACTGCTTGTCATACCGAGCCAAACTTATTAAACTTCAATTTTCGGAAATTTAAGCGAGGTATCTCATGAATAGTCAATGTTTGAGATACCTCGCCTATTTTTACAACTATAGCAGGTTATTTTGATTTACCGGCTCGGTATGACAACCTAGGAGTGTACAGAACTTTTGATTCGGAATGCAAAAATTTTTCTTACCGGAACTTTCTGCCTGTAGTTGAAATCAATACCATCAACATATTCAAATCCATTTTTTGCAAACAAAGCAATAGTTTCTTCATTTGTAAGCATCGGTAGATTGCAAACACCATGAAGCTGCCCCTGTCTTTTAGGTAATGCTTCATCAATGTAAAGAATGCCACCCGCTTTCAATTTCTTTTTTATATTTGAAAGCATTTCGGCCTGGAAAGTAAATTCATGAAAGCTGTTAATGATTAGAATTTTGTCAAAGATATTTTCAGGAAGTGAGGTTGACTTTTCATCACCAAGTATCATTTTATAATTACTTGTCATAGGCCTGCTGCGAAGAGTAGAATAGTAATTCCAGGCAAAATCGACCTGCCCCTTTTTGAATTTACTGGAATCAATGTCTTCAAGATAGAAGGTAACACTATCAGTTGTAGCCGCATAAGCGGCTTCCCAATGACAGCATTGGGCGCCAATGCTTGCAATCGTTTGTCCTGATCTGAAACTATAGAAGTCAATCTCTTTGTGCTGCATTTTGCGCAGATCGTCCATGCTTTTGTAAAAACCGCCACAATGCTCCTTGAAAGTTTGCAATTTCTGGGCATGTGTTGAAAAAATTAATGTCAGGAAAATAGCTGTGAAAGTGAGTTTCACCAGAATAAAAAAAATGGCTCGGTTTTTTTCCACAATCCTGAATTTATAGTTTTTCAATAACGGAAATTCCGCTTAGTTTTGCATGACCTCCCGGAGTTAATTTCTTTCCGCTGGTCAAATAGGGCTGACTGGAATCACTGAAAATTTATTGCTGTCCTTCGCTTCGCTCAGGATGACAAAATATGTTGATAGCGAATAGGACGTTGAAGAGTGCGACGCAACATAAGTTGAAATAGGTGTTGTTGCAGGGCTCATATTTTTTTAAAACAAGAACTAAAGATATGTCCAAGTATGTATTTGTTACGGGGGGAGTTACTTCATCATTGGGGAAGGGAATTGTTTCTGCTTCACTTGCAAAATTGTTGCAGGCGAGAGGGCTGCGTGTTACGATTCAAAAATTCGATCCTTATATAAATGTTGACCCAGGCACATTGAATCCTTACGAGCATGGCGAATGTTATGTAACGGAAGATGGAGCTGAAACAGATCTTGATCTTGGGCATTATGAAAGGTTCCTGAATATTTTTACTTCGCAGGCGAATAATGTAACTACTGGACGAATTTATCAAACGGTAATTAACAAGGAAAGAGAAGGAGCATATCTTGGAAAAACTGTACAGGTGATCCCTCACATTACTGATGAGATAAAGCGCCGGATGAAAATGCTTGGCGAAACAGGCGATTGGGATATTGTGATCACTGAAATTGGTGGAACCGTTGGTGACATTGAATCGCTGCCATACATCGAGGCAGTTCGTCAGTTGCAATGGGAGCTGCCAGAAGAAGATCTGTTGGTGGTTCATCTTACATTGATCCCTTATTTAAAAGCCGCGAAAGAATTAAAAACAAAACCTACACAACACTCGGTTAAGTTGTTAAGTTCTGAAGGAGTTTTTCCTGATGTAATCGTTTGTCGTACTGAAGAGCCGATCACAAATGATATAAAAAGAAAGATCGCTTTATTCTGTAATGTAAAACCTGAAGCGGTAATAGAAGCAAGAGATGCAAGTACGATCTATGAAGTGCCATTGATAATGATGGAAGAAAAGCTGGATGAGATTGTTTTGAAGAAATTGGATATTCCTAATAATAAAGAACCGGAATTAGGAAAGTGGAGAGAATTTTTGAATAAACTTAAAAACCCAAAATCAAAAGTTACAATTGGCTTGATCGGAAAATATGTTGAGCTGCAGGATGCTTATAAATCGATACTGGAATCATTTGTTCATGCAGGAGCAATAAATGAATGTAAGGTGCAGGTTCAGTATATCCATTCAGAGTTTATTACTGAAGATAATGTTGGTGAGAAACTAGCAGGCCTCGATGGGTTATTAGTGGCACCGGGTTTTGGTCATCGTGGTATAGAAGGAAAAATCACGGCGGTAAAATTTGCAAGGGAAAAAGGGTTGCCGTTCTTTGGTATTTGTCTTGGTATGCAGATGGCGGTGATAGAATATGCAAGAAATATTTTGGGTATCAGGAATGCTCATTCGACAGAAATGGATCCAACATGTGATGAAGCGGTAATTGATATGATGGAAGAGCAGAAAAAAGTCACCATGAAAGGAGGAACGATGCGTTTGGGTACTTATGCATGTGATATAAAGGAAGGAACATTAGCACATAGAATATATGGAAAGCTGCAGGTAGGTGAAAGACATCGTCATCGTTATGAATTCAATAATAAATATCTTTCGCAATTCGAAAATAATGGAATGATCGCCAGTGGTCGTAATCCCCAAACTGGTTTGGTTGAAATAATGGAAATTCCTTCTCATCCATTCTTTATTGGAGTTCAATATCACCCGGAACTGAAAAGCACGGTTGAAAACCCACAACCATTGTTTGTTCATTTTGTTGCTGCAGCAAAGAATTATAGTGAAAGCAAGCCAACCGTTAAGAATTTGCAGTTGAAAGACGTTGTAATTTGAGATTATTATGTGTAAGGTTTTAAATTTGAATTTCAGGGTTTTAGACTCTGAACTTAGAACTCTTAACTCCGGTCTCTTCTCCCTATCTTTGCCCACTCCAAATTTTTAGCTCCATGAAGTTTGATCGTAATACGGTTATCGGGTTTGTATTATTAGCCTTGCTTTTTTTCGGGTTCTTTTATTTCAATAACCAGGAGCAGGCAAGGGTTTTAAAAAATAAAGCCATCCAGGATTCAATTGCAAAGGCAGCGTTACCTAAGCCAAAGGTGGATACTTCCGGTCAAAAAGAAGATACTTCACATCTCACTACACCGCAGATAACAAGTGTTACAGGACAGTTTCAAAAAACAATGATAGGAACGGAACAGGTTGCTACTGTTGAAAATGATCTCGTAAAAGTGACTTTCACTAATAAAGGCGGCCAGATAAAATCGGTTGAGCTTAAAAATTTTAAAGACCAGGATACGCACTTTGTTAAACTTGCTTCAACCGGCTTTGATAAAATTGATTATAAGATCAAAGGTGATTCAGGACAAGTTGGAAACATTACTGATTTTTATTTCACAGGTAGTAATGTTGTTGCGAAGGGAGACTCGGTTAAAACGATCACTTATACGCTGGCTGATAGTTCAGGTCGTTCCATTACTCATGAATTTATTTTGAGAAAGAGTGATTACATGATCGACTTTAATGTGAAGTTGAATAAGGCAAATACTTTTTTTGATAACGAAATAATGAACCTGCAATGGCAGTACCGGGCATTGAAGCAAGAGAAAGATCTTTCTTATGAAAGAACGAATTCACAAATGGGATACGTAATGGACGGCGACTTTGATTATTTCACCATTGGTCGCAGGAGTGATGTCCAGTTTGGTAAACCTGTTCAGTGGGTGGCAATGCGTCAACGATTTTTTAATGGGATATTAGTTGCAAAAGATAATTTTTCTGGTGGTAAAATGGAATGGACATCTCCTAATGACTCTGCTACAGTTGTACAATCAACCGCATCTTTACAACATGCGGTAAAAGGCTCAGATGTTACAATTCCTTTTTCTATTTATTATGGCCCAAGTGATTTTCGTCTTCTAAAAAAATACGATAAGCAAATGGGGAAGCTTGTAAATCTCGGGCAAGGTATTTATGCATTTGTAAGACCGATCAATAAGTTCATCGTGTTACCGGTTTTTGATTTCTTCAGCAAATTGGTTGGCAGCTATGGCATTGCCATTTTATTGCTCACATTTGTTATCCGATTGCTTATATCACCACTTACTTATACAAGTTATTTAAGTGGGGCTAAAATGAAAGTACTTCGCCCTGAAATTGAAAAATTAAAAGCTAAGCATGGCGCCGATCAGCAAGCTATGAGCATGGAGCAAATGAAACTTTTCAGGGAAGCCGGTGTAAATCCTCTGGGTGGTTGTATACCTGCGCTGTTGCAAATCCCGATCTTCTTTGCATTGTATAGTTTCTTTAATTCTTATGTCGATCTGAGAGGACAGAATTTCTTGTGGGCAAGTGATCTTTCAGCGTATGATTCAATTTTAACGTGGGGGAATATCCCGGTGATAAGTTCTATTCTTGGTAACCATTTAAGTTTATTTACAATCACGGCATGTCTTACCAGCTTTCTTATTTCACTTTACAGCATGAGTATGACCCCTGATCAAAGCAACCCTGTGTTAAAATACATGCCGTATTTTTTCCCGATATTCCTTTTATTCATTTTTAACAGGCTTCCGGCTGCTTTGACGTGGTACTATACAGTTTCAAACCTTGTTACATTGGGTCTTCAATTTGTGATCCAGAATTACATTATCAATCATGATAAAATTTTGGCTAAAATGGATGAGAATCGAAAGAAGCCTAAATCAAAATCAAAATGGCAAGAACGATTCGAACAAATGCAGGAGCAGCAAAAAAAGCTGAAAGAAATGCAGGCTAAAGGCAAACGCTGATTTTGTTAAATCAGGGAATTTGTTAATAAGCGTTTGCAATGCTGTACAACTATTTGGCTAAGTTGGCACGTCTTTTTATTACTTTTAAATCAATGAAAAAGATCACTAAACCGTTCGTTATTGTAGTAAGTCTTTTATGGGTTATTAATGCAAAGGCTCAAAAAAGAATTACTGAAGGAACTATTTCCTATGATATTGTTGTGAATACGGGGAACAGCAATCCTTCCATTGCAGATATGTTTAACGGGGCTACAAGTATTGTTTATCTGAAAGGATATCAAACCCGTTTTGAGAGGGTTAGTTCGCTGGGGGTTGAATCTACAATTGTGGATGGAAAAACCGGCAATGTAAATGTGTTGAAGGAATATGGTGAACAGAAATATATGATCACGATGACGCCAGCTAACTGGAAAGATGCGAATAAGAAATATGAAGGAATAATTTTTGAATATAAAGATGAATACAAAGAGATAGCAGGGTATAAATGTCAGAAGGCTATTGGTACTATGAAGGATGGGACAACCATCAATGTATTTTTTACAAAAGACCTGGTAGCGAATAACAGGGAATTTGAATATGCATATAAGTCTTTACCCGGTCTCGCAATGGAATTTGAGACGACTATTGGAAGTTTGAAAGTAACTTATACAGTTTCGAAAGTTAACTTCAGTATTGTACCCGCAACAAAGTTTGAGCTACCGAAAAGCGGTTTCAGGGTAATGACATACGAAGAGAGTAATAGTGCAGGAAAAAATAGGTAAGAGATTATCTATTCATCTGCGGAATTCCGACCGTAACTTTTATTTTCTGAGGAATGATCGTTTTAACTGGTAATATATA
>DASTZB010000507.1:0-13548 GCA_035764525.1 Chitinophagaceae bacterium
GATGATAAATATGTACGCCATGCTTTGTTGCATTGCAAAGCTTGGTTTGTTGACACGGCAACGATGATGAATCCGCATTTATTGTATGCACAAGCTATTAAGGGACGGTTTACAGGTCGGGGAGTTGGTATTATTGATGGCATTCAATTAATGGAAGTGGTACAGGGATTAACCGTTATGCAAAACTCACCTGCGATGGATAAGGCAGCGCTGGCTGACATAAAAAAATGGTTTGATCAGTTTTTGCAATGGCTTACTACACATCAATATGGTAAAGATGAAATGAATGCTGCAAACAATCATGGTACTTGCTGGGTAATGCAGGTATCGGCGTTTGCAAAATTCACGGGCAATCAATCGTTGATCAGGTTATGCAGTGATCGGTATAAAAATATATTGCTGCCAAACCAGATGGCAATAGATGGAAGTTTTCCCCAGGAACTTCGAAGAACAAAACCCTATGGGTATTCCATTTTTAACCTTGATGCGATGGCAACCATTTGTCAGCTGCTTTCATCTGGGAAAGACAACTTGTGGACCTATCAAACAGCAGATCGGAAATCGATCAAAAAAGGAATTGAATATTTATATCCGTTTATCGTGGATAAAACTAAATGGCCGCATAAGCAGGATGTGATGTATTGGGAAAACTGGCCGGTCGCACAACCTTTTTTATTGTTCGGAGCCGATGCTTATAAAAATAAAGAGTGGTTTGATACATGGAAAAAATTAGATCATTCGCCAACAGTAGATGAAGTGATCAGGAATTTACCGGTAAGGAATCCTTTAATATGGTTGAACTAAATGAAAAAACTACTTATCTATATAATTCTTTCTGTTCTTGTTTGTAAAGTTTCTGCACAAACACCCGGTGATGAAGACAAAGAAATGCTCAACAAAGGGAAGGCGAGAGACCAGGAAGCGATTGACGAAGCGAGACAGGGTTGGTGGACTGCTTCAATGCGAAATCATGATCAGCGGGTACAATGGTGGCGTGAAGCAAAATTCGGAATGTTCATTCATTGGGGCGTTTACTCAACTGCCGGCGGAGAATGGAAAGGGAAAAAAGTGAGTGGTTATGCAGAGCATTTAATGCGGAAAGAAAAAATTTCACGAACAGAATATTTACAATTGGCCCATCTATTCAATCCAGTAAAGTTTAATGCGGATGAATGGGTTAGAACGGCGAAGCAGGCAGGGATGAAATATATGATCATCACGTCAAAGCATCATGATGGTTTTGCAATGTTTCCCTCTGAAGTTTCTGATTTCAACATCAAAAAACAAACTCCATTTCAGCATGACCCGATGGCGGAGCTTTCTGCTGCCTGCAAAAAATATGGATTGAAATTCGGCTTCTATTATTCGCATGCATTTGACTGGGAGCATCCGGATGCGCCGGGCAATGATTGGGAATATAAAAATCCCGGCGGCGATCTTAATTTATATGGAGGAAGAGAGTGGTATGATCTTCATCCCGAATTGCTGGAGAAAGCAAAAAAATATGTTGATGAAAAATCAATTCCTCAAATAAGGGAGTTATTAAAGAAATATCATCCTGATATTTTATGGTTTGATACACCACAGAAATTGCCGTTGTCAGAAAACATACGCATTTTAAAATCGATCCGTGAGATCGACAGTAATGTAGTGGTGAATGGAAGACTGGTACGATTTGCCGATTCGAATTTTGGAGATTATAAAAATACGGCCGACCGGCCTGCCGAGTTTTATCCTGTCACCGGGGATTGGGAAGCTATACCGACAACCAACGAAAGTTACGGCTATCACAAGTTCGACAGTAGTCATAAACCCGTCTCTCATTTTATCCGCCTGCTGGCAAGTGCAGCATCACGGGGCGGAAATTTATTAATGAACATCGGCCCGAAAGGCGATGGCGTATTTGATGATAAAGATCTTGCTATATTAAATGGTATCGGCAAATGGATGGATAAAAATGGTGAAAGTATTTATGGAACAACAACAAGTCCATTACCTTATCATAGCTGGGGTGTATCCACGGTAAAGAAAAATAAATTGTATCTGCATGTTTTCAATTGGCCGAAGGATGGAAAATTATATGTTAGCGGGTTTGCACAGATAAGTAACGGTTATTTATTAACGGACCCATCAAAAAAAATAACGATACAGCAAGCTCCAGGTGGTGACAAGATTTTATTGTTGCCGAAACAGGCGCCTGATAGTATCAATACGGTTATAGTGTTTGACTGGAAAGGACGGCGTTCTCCTGATTCTATTCATTTCATCGTTCCGAATACAAAGCAAGAACGTTTCCTTGCATATGATGCAACGCAAGCCGGTAAAGGATTCGGTTTTGGTGATGGTAAAACAGATCGTTATTATGTGGAAGGATGGAAAACAAAAGAACAAGACTTAAGCTGGAAATTCCGGGCGATTGAAAAGCAAAATTTCAAAGTCGTTATAAAATATATTGCGCCTGCGGAAACAAGTGGTGGTTTCTATTCTGTAATTCTTAACCAGGATAATCCCACGAAAGAAATAAATCGCCTTAATCAAAATGTTTCAACCGATCCAAAGAACACAACTGTTATTACGCGGGAATTGGGAAACATATCCTTTGCTCCGGGTTCTTATACCTTACAGATCGTGCCGGATAGTATTAGTAAATCAGAACTGATGAAATTACTGGAAATACAACTAATTCCTATTGATAAAAAATAATCAAATAAATCATGAAACTTAAGATTATAACCAACATCGTGATCTTATGCAGCTGCACACTTACCTGTTTGTCGCAGAATATTGATTCAAAAAAGATATTTGATGATGCGGGGAAACAATCTACTTTAATGATTGATGAGACCACTAAAGCAAAAGCTGGCAAACCGGAATTAGTTTCGCCACGAACATTAGATTCAATTGGAAATTTAAAATTGGTCAACTCCCGTGATTGGACCAGTGGTTTCTTTCCCGGTGACTTATGGTTTTTGTATGAATATTCAGGAAAGAAAGAGTGGAAACAACAGGCAGAAAGTTTTACCGCTAATATTGAAAAGGAGAAAACAAACGGCGGTACTCACGATATGGGATTCAAGATCTATTGCAGCTCGGGTAATGGTTACAGGCTTACAAAAGATCCGCATTACAAAGAAGTGATCATTGAATCAGCTAGAACACTTATCACACGTTTCAATCCCAAAGTTGGTTGTATCCGTTCCTGGGACCATCATAAAGAGCAATGGGCTTACCCGGTGATCATCGATAATATGATGAACCTTGAATTATTATTTGCTGCAACAAAACTTACAGGTGACTCTTCATTTTATAAAATAGCTGTTACGCATGCCAACACTACAATGAAAAATCATTATCGCCCTGATAATAGTTCATACCATGTAGTGGATTATGATACGGCAACGGGAAATGTAAAAGCTAAACAAACAGCCCAGGGCTATGCAGATGAATCAGCATGGGCAAGAGGACAATCATGGGGTTTGTATGGTTATACGGTGTGTTATCGTTTTACTAAAGACAAAAGGTATCTGGAACAGGCAGAAAAGATCGCGGCGTTTATACTTAATCATCCGAACCTGCCAAAAGATTTGGTGCCCTATTGGGATTTTAATGCGCCCAATATTCCAAATGAAGAAAGAGATGCATCTGCCGCTTCTATACTGGCATCAGGATTATATGAGTTGAGTATATATAGTAAAAATGGAAAGCTGTATAGGGAAAAGGCAAATACAATTTTTGAATCGCTGACAAACAATTACCGTTCGCCTATTGGAGAAAATAAAGGGTTCGTTCTTTTGCATAGTACAGGGTCAAAACCTGCTAAAAGCGAAGTAAATGTTCCGTTGATCTATGGAGATTATTATTACCTGGAAGCTTTGCTTCGCTCAAAGAAATTGAAAGAAAAGAAAAGTTTGTTTTAAAAACATTTTACTGGCAGATTATGAAAAGACATTTGATTATATTTTTATTCCTCATCCAAATTGTATCAATAAAGCTTTTTGCAAATCCCATTTTAGTGTCTTCAATTGCCGATCTTCAAAAGGCGATTAATGAAGCAATGCCTGGGGATATTATTTTACTTAAGAAAGGAATTTATACAACTACTGCGGATATTTTAATTAATAAAACAGGAACAAAAGAGAAACCAATAACCATCGCAGCAGAAGAACTGGCTGGCACTGAGATCACGGGTAAAGGTGGTTTTAATTTAGTAAGCCCCGCATCATATATTATTATACGTGGGTTTAAATTTACCCATGAAGCTTCAAAAGCAAAATGTTCGCCTGGCTCGAGCTTTTGCCAGTGGACACATAATATTTTTGAAACACCAGGTACCGGTGAATACCTAACTATTGCAGGCAGCGATCACGAGGTTGACCATAATACATTTCAAAATAAAGATTCATTAGGCCGGTTTCTTGCGATCCGGGGAACAGGCAATCAAATTGCAGAAAGACTTTGGATACATCATAATTATTTTAAAACGCAAAAGAACCAGGGTGGTAGTAATGGAGCTGAGGCATTTCAATTTGGATTGAGCGGTTTCAGTCTTTCATCGAGCAACAGCATTGTTGAATATAATTTATTTGAAGACTGTGATGGCGAAAATGAATTAATCTCGATAAAAGCTTCCCGTGTAACTGTCCGGTATAATACAATAAGAAATTGCCCGGCGCAATTCACTTTACGTCATGGAAATTTCAACCAGGTATATGGTAATTATTTTATCAATACACCGGGTCTGCGCATTTTCGGTGATGATCATTTAATTCACAGCAATCATTTTGAGAGCTGCAGCATCGGTATTAACATTGGCAATGGTGGTGCTGAAGTAGCAGACGGTGCTCCCCTTACATCTCATGATCGTCCCGATCGTGTGCTGATCGCATTTAATACACTGGTAAATAATAAAGCTAATATCATACAAACTGCAAGAGCAAATGGTTTAGGCTCAACATTTATTACTGTCGCTAACAATATTATCCAGGGAGGTGGGCCTGCGGCTTCTATTGTTGGTCCTGCTACAAATTATTTTTGGGAAGGAAATATCATTTTTAATACTAATGGTTCAGGTGATATGCCTGCGGGAAGTTTTATCATTACAGATCCAAAACTTATTAAAGACGCATCAGGTGAATATCATTTACAAAAAGCAAGTCCTGCTATTGATGCCGTCAAAGGAAATTATTCAACCGTTACTTTAGATATGGACGGGCAGTTAAGAAGATCCCCATTGGATATTGGTGCCGATGAATTTTCCACTGGTGCGATCAAAGCAAGAATGTTAAAGCCCGCTGATGTGGGATATTTGGCTGATAAGAATAAATAAAAGCATTAAAGGACTTTTTAATGTTTGGCCTGCCAAAATAATTGAATAAAGAGCGATTTCAGAACAGGCAATTACAGCCAATAATTGGTTAGTTGCACCCAGGAAACTGATAAACATATGAAAAAAATATTTTTTGCCTTTGCTCTGTGCAGTTATTCTTTTCTGTCGATTAACGCCGGGCAAACCTGTAATTAAAATATGGAACTCATGAAGGCGATCCTCATATTTTCTGTGCTTTCGATTCATTTGATGTGTATCGCACAAAAGAAAGTACCTTCTTCAGGAAATGAGGATACTGAAGGATCGGCTTTATCCGATTCAATAAAAAAATATTTCAATTACGATACATTACGCAATTTTTCATGCCAGGAGGTGCGAACAGGGATCTATGCATTGAGCTTTAAAGTAGGCAAAGAGCAAAAGCTTTATGCCATAGATTTCTCGGATGAAAGCCTTCCGGCCCTAAATAACCTGATAACTGCTGCTCTTCAAAAGGCCTTTAAAAGTATAGGCTTCATATCAGGAGAGAAAAGATATTTGCAACTGGTTTATTTTAATAACATCCTTGGCTGCAATAATTCGTCGGATACATTGCTTTCGGAATCTAAGCCAATTGCTACACAACAGTTACAACTTTTTGTACGTCAACTCATGCTAGTTGAAAAAACATTTAATTCAATTAAAAGTGAGCAGGAGTGTATCGTGTTGAAACCAGTTACAATTGATGACAATAACCCAAACCGTCCCCGTTCAACAAAAACATTTAATAACGATCAGA
Source organism: Chitinophagaceae bacterium (assembly GCA_035764525.1). GTDB lineage: Bacteria > Bacteroidota > Bacteroidia > Chitinophagales > Chitinophagaceae > VBAS01. The sequence goes on from DASTZB010000507.1 coordinate 6,105, forward strand.
TTAGAAAGTTGTCTCAAGAGTTTTTGGAAAAAACATCAAAAGAAATAGAAAAGAAAAAGAAAAAGAAATTTCAGTAATTAGAAAGCGTCAATAAGAACGGCAGGTCAAATGCGAAATCTACGCCAACTAAAGCCTTTGAGCAAAAGGAAAAGAAAAATGAGGCTTGACGCATAGATCCGGCGATAAAAAAGCTTGATTGAAAAAATAGCCAGCGGCCAATCTGATTTTGTTACCATCGATCTCAGTGAACAAATTATTTCAATCAGCGACAACACTGCCAGTGCGGCATATTTTAAAAACAAAGACAAATGACGGAGTGAAACCGGGTGAGGTAAATTTGAGAATATTGTTGATCTGGCAAAAGCAACGCGGCGGATGGAAACTTCCGGCGAGACAGGCTGTAAAAATAGCTTAATGAAAGGCCAGTATAAGAAAAATTTTTATCCCGATCTATTCCGACTTTGTAGTCGTAATAATTAGCTATTTCATAAATAAACCTGGTAAACATCACAGTTGAGGTTGTATGCGACTATCAAAAAAAATATTATCGCAGCTGAATGGAAATATTAGATCAATACCACATGCTGCTTTATTTGAATTGCCTGAAAAAGTATTACAGTTTGGAACAGGCGTGCTACTGCGCGGGTTGCCGGATTATTTTATTGACAAAGCGAATAAGCAGAAGTTTTTCAATGGCAGAATTGTAATAGTTAAATCAACCGACAATGGCGATACCAGTTCATTTGAAGAACAAGACGGACTATTTACGCAATGTGTCAGGGGTACAAGAAACCGGGAAATTGTTGAGGAGTATATTATTAATGCTTCTGTCAGCAGAGTGCTTTCCGCCCGCAGCCAATGGAATGAAGTATTGAAATGTGCGGCTAATCCTGATCTTGAAATTATTATTTCAAATACTACAGAAGTGGGGATTATTTTGGTAGAAGAAGACAATATTAAAGCCAATCCTCCCACCTCATTTCCTGCAAAGCTGCTGGCTTTTTTGTATGAACGTTACAAAGCATTTAATGGAGATATAAACAGGGGAATGGTTATCATTCCTACAGAATTGATAACAGACAACGGTAGCAAACTGCAGTCAATAGTAATAGAACTGGCACACCTCAATAAATGTGATTATGCTTTTATTGATTGGCTTGAAACTGCAAATTGTTTTTGCAATTCATTGGTCGATCGCATTGTGCCGGGAAAGCTACCTTCATCTGAGCAAAAAGATATTGAAGCAAAGCTTGGATACGAAGATGAATTGATGATCATGAGTGAAGCGTACCGACTTTGGGCTATTGAATCATCCAGTCCGAAAGTAAAAAATATTTTGAGCTTTGCCGTGGCTGATGAAGGGATCATTATTACTACTGATATTAATAAATATCGTGAACTCAAGCTTCGATTGCTGAACGGTACACATACATTTACCTGTGGCCTGGCTCACCTCGCTGGTTTTGAAACTGTCAAAGAAGCGATGGGAAACAAGAGCATGGTAAGATATGTAGATAACCTGATCATGAACGAAATTGCGCCTTGTATCAGTAAATATCTGCCTGAAAGGGAGGTTTATGAGTTTGCCAATAATGTAATGGATCGTTTTAGTAATCCATTTCTCAATCACAAATGGATCAATATCGCCCTGCAATACACCCATAAGATGAAAACGCGGAATATACCATTGCTACTGAAATATTATGAACAGGGAATAAATGCACAAGGGTGTATGTCTTTGGGTTTTGCCGCGTATCTTTTGTTTATGAAATGTGAGTTGAGTGAAAATGGAAAATATTATGGCGAAGTAAACGGGGAAATATATGAATTGCAGGACAACCAGGCCACCTATTACAACGAAGTATGGAAAAGTAAAAGTTTGGAACAAGTAGTGGAGAAAGTATTAAGCAATGAAAACTTATGGGGAACCGATCTTACTTTATTACCCGGCTTTGCAGTTACTGTCGAAGTGTATCTTGATTCAATTATGAACAAGGGAATATTGGAAACACTAAAAATATTTGAGACAAGCAGAAATATGTTAGAAAGACGTGAAGTTTAAAACAACATCAATTATAAAAATGAAAAAAATATTTCTTCTGTTAATTCTGTTCTGCGGTATTTTCCTTTCATTGAATGCTCAAACCAACGGAGCTAATGACCGCATGCAATGGTGGCGTGAAGCAAGGTTTGGAATGTTCATTCACTGGGGTGTCTATTCTGTTCCTGCAGGCATCTATAACGGACAAAAAATAAATCGAATTGGTGAATGGATCATGAACCGTGGCAAAATTCCGGTTGCGGAATACCAGGCATTTGCTAAAGAATTCAATCCTGTAAAATTTGATGCCGATGCATGGGTGAAGGTGGCAAAAGATGCAGGCATGAAATATATAGTTATCACGGCCAAGCATCACGATGGGTTTGCTATGTTTAAATCAAATGCCAGTAAATGGAATATAGCAGATGCTACACCTTATGGAAAAGATATACTTAAACAATTGGCAGAAGCCTGTCGGAAACAAGGAATGAAATTAGGATTCTACTACTCACAGGCACAGGATTGGAATAATCCCGGTGGCGCCGCTGCACGTAAGGTTGCAAGTGAAGGATGGGCCAATCCTGATTCAGCAAAAATCGATGCATACACAGAGGCAAATAGCGGGCATTGGGACCCGGCGCAAACAACAAAAACAATGGCGCAGTATATCGATGATGTTGCTGTACCACAGGTAAAAGAATTACTGACTAATTATGGAGATGTGGCCGTGTTGTGGTGGGACACTCCAACAGGCATGACAGATGAGTTTGCTGAGAAACTAAATGCTCTTTTGAAATTACAACCGAACATAATCACTAATGATCGATTAAAAAGACCGAACTATCCCGGGGATTTCAAAACACCTGAGCAAAGAATTCCCAACCTCAGTGAATTAGATGGAAAAGACTGGGAAACCTGTATGACCATGAATGAGACATGGGGATATAAAAGTTGGGCTAATAATTGGAAGAGCTTAAAAACGTTGATCCAGAATACAGTTGACATTGCTTCAAAAGGTGGCAACTATCTATTGAATGTTGGGCCCAAGCCAGACGGAACATTCCCGCAGGAAAGTATTGATCTGTTGAAAGGAATGGGTCAATGGATGAAAGTAAATAGCGAATCAATTTATGGTACAAAGGCAAGCCCGTTCGGATTATTCCCCTGGGGACGTTGTACTAAAAAAGAGAATGGAAAGAACACGACACTTTATTTCTCTGTATTTGATTGGCCAAAAGATGGGAAGTTGACAATACCCGGATTGAAGAATGAGATCACCTCGGCAAAACTTTTGGCAAATAATACAGCTTTAAAAACCGAAAAGAGCGAAGATGGGATTGTTATCAAAGTACCCGAAACAGCAATCGATCCTAACGCTACAGTTATAAAAGTTGAAGTAAAAGGAACAGTAGAACCGGTTTCTGCAAAGCCAAAAGATAAAATGAAAGCCGGAGAATTAGATTGACAGCATTAGCAATTAAAAACATTCCCTTTACACATGAGTCTTTTTGAGATAAAAAAAATTTTCATAACAAGTTTTACTTGTTTTTTGTTAGCTGCTAATTTAAAAGCCCAGGATTCATTATCCCAATATATCTTAACACCAAAAACAGGTCCGGCGCCACACATCAATGGTCCAAAGATCCTTGGAGTCCGTCCCGGTCATCCCGTATTATTTACTATTCCTGCAACCGGTGATCGTCCTATTAATTTTTCTGCAGATAATCTACCCAAAGAATTGAAACTGGATACTAAAACAGGCAGGATATCCGGGTCATTGGGTAAGACGGGTAAATACAATATTACACTGCATGCAAAAAATAAAATTGGCCAAATATCCCGTGCATTAACGATCGTAGTCGGTGAAACTATTGCACTTACTCCCCCGATGGGTTGGAACAGTTGGAATGTTTATGCAACAAAAGTAACACAGGAGCTGGTTCTTGCGAATGCAAAGGCAATGGCCGGCTCCGGCTTGATCGATCATGGATGGAGCTATATGAATATAGATGATGTATGGCAGGGGAAACGGGGTGGAAAATATAACGGTATCATGCCAAATGATTCAACTTTTCCGGATATGCAGGCGTTGGTAAATGAGATCCATAACTTGGGATTGAAAGCAGGTATATATTCTACCCCATGGGTTGAATCGTATGGTCATCATATCGGCGGATCAGCGATGAATCCCGAAGGAACATTTGAACGTACAAAAGAAAATATCGCGCGCAACAAAAAACAGTTGCCGTACGCCATAGGTGAATATAAATTTTGGGATAATGACGTAAAGCAATTTGCCAGCTGGGGTTTTGATTACCTGAAATATGATTGGAGCCCTATTGAATTACCTGAAACAAAAACGATGTATGATCTTTTGCTCGGTAGTGGCCGTGACATTGTTCTTAGTTTATCTAACAGTACACCATTCGCATCTATTGGGGAATTGTCAAAAGTTTCCAATGCATGGCGTACAGGTGGTGATATACGGGATAACTGGAAAAGTTTAAAGAGCCGTTTGCTCACGCAGGATAAATGGGCACCCTATGCTGGTCCTGGTCATTGGAATGACCCTGATATGATGATTGTTGGATGGGTAGGTTGGGGGAAAGGCCCCTACCCGACTCACCTTACACCCGATGAGCAATATTCTCATATGAGTGCATGGTGTCTTCAGTCGGTACCATTATTGTTGGGTAATGATCTTACAAAGCTGGATGATTTTACATTGAGTCTTTTGACGAATGATGAAGTGCTTGCTGTAAACCAGGATCCACTGGGCAAACAGGCAACAGTTGTTTCGAAGATGGATTCCTGTGGTGTTCTTGCAAAAGACCTGGAAGATGGAAGTAAAGCAGCAGGTTTATTTAATGTGACAGACAGTATAACAAGGAAGCTTACGGTAAAATGGAGTGAGTTGGGTATTAGTGGAAAGTATATTGTCCGTGATCTGTGGAGGCAGAGAGATATCGGCATATTTGAAAATGAATTTTCAGCTGATGTGAAGCCCCATGGTGTTGTAATGGTGAATCTGCGGAAAGCAAAATAGTGTATTTAAAGATGAAGAAAACTATCTTTCTATTTACAAGCTTGTTATTATGCTCCCTGCTTTATGCAGGTGATTTTGATATCACTCACTATGGAGCAATTGGTGATGGCAAGACGTTGAATACAATATTTATTCAAAAAGCAATTGATGAATGCAACAAAGGTGGTGGCGGTAAAGTTATTTTTCCCGCCGGTATTTACTTGTCTGCAACGATTGAATTAAAAGATAATGTCACGCTTCACTTAAATAAGGATGCCCGTTTACTCGGCACAACCGATATTGAACAATACCGGAATCTCGATCCATTTACCGAAGGATTGGGTATTGATGTAGGATGGGCATTAGTAGTAGCTGTAGATGCAAAGAATATCGGTATTGAAGGTGAAGGTGCAATTGATGGGCAGGGTGCGAAACTGAAAGCAGAGCAAATATTAAAAGATACCAGACCCGAAGGACAACGATGGGGTCGTCGCCCATTCTTAGTTCGTATTGTAAGATGTACCGGCGTTACAATAAAAGATATCACACTTAACTATGCTGCTGCGTGGACATCCCATTATTTTCAATCGAAGAATATAGAAATAGAAAATGTAAAGATCGTTAGTGTTGGCGTGGCGCATAATGATGGAATAGATATTGACGGTTGCCAGGATGTGCGCATTAAAGATTGTGATGTTGTCAGTGGAGATGATGCATTAGTATTTAAAACCACTTCCAGCAAAATGGGTTGTAAGAATATTGTAGTGAGTGGAATGAAGCTGAAAAGTTCGCAAGCCGGAATTAAAATGGGTACCGAATCAATGGCGCCATTTGAAGATATTAAAATAAGCAACTGTCATATTTATGATACAAAGAATGGAGGAATAAAATTGTTGACGGTAGATGGTGCTCATTTACGAAATGTAGAGATATACGATATCACAATGACAGAAGTAAGAACGCCGATGTTATTCCGTTTGGGGTCAAGGTTAAATGTTTTTCGTAAAGGACAGGATACTAAACAATCAACGGGCACTTTTGAAAATGTTGTTATAAGAAATGTAAAAGCAAAAGCATCTGATAGTGCACAGTTAAAACCACCTTCGGGCATATTGATCACAGGTGTGCCTGGTCATTATATAACGAATCTTACATTGGAAAATATTGAAATTGAAATTTTGGGAACAGGGACTGCTGAAAATGCAAGACATGTTGTCCCGGAAGCAATTGATCAGTATCCGGAAGTAAAGACATTTGGTCCTACCATCCCTGCTTATGGCGTGTGGGCTCGTCATGTAAAAGGGTTGAAATTAAAGAACATTACATTTCATATTAAGAATAATGATCTTCGGCCAGTCTTTATTTGTGAAGATGGAAAAGATATTGAGGTAACTGGTTGGAATGTTCCTGCTACCACTGGTGCACCATCTATCATACGGATGGAAAATGTAGGTGGGGCAATGATCAGCAATAATGATGTGAAAGGAAAAGCTGATGTTTTCGTAAAAGTGGAAGGGAATAACAGTAAATCGGTACAAGTGATAAAGAATAAAACAAAAGGTATCAAAAAAATAATGATCAATCAGGTGATGTAAAGCCTGCAGTAGCGATAAAATTAATTATTCAAGCTTGCTGTGATGAAAAAAATAATTCATAAATTTTTATCTGTTTCTTTTTTATGCTTTGGATCTATTAATTTTTGCATAGCTCAATTTTCTGCGAAAAGCCAATGGGTATACCCAGATGCAAAAGGAAAATTAATTTACAAAACGCTGGAAACCGGTGATAAGATAATGGACTTTTCATATGCCGGGTATATGGGAGGAGGTGTAACCATACCTTCAGTTCCGATAAAAATAACGTTAAGTCCAACAGCTGGTGATAATACAGATGCTATTCAAAATGCAATTGATGAAGTTTCTAAAATGCAAGTGGTGAAGGGGTTCAGGGGTGCAGTTTTGCTCAAGGCTGGTAATTATAATTGCCAAAGGGCCTTGAAAATAAATGCAAGCGGTGTTGTGTTGCGTGGAAACGGTTCGGGAGTTAATGGAACAATTTTAAATCTAACGGGAAATCCTCATGCTTGTATTGAGATCAGGTGTGCAGTAAAAACAAAAAAGATTGGTGATTCAACTATTATTTCTGATCGTTATGTTCCTGCCGGTACAAATTCCTTTCATCTCAAAAATATATCAGGTTTTACAGTTGGAGACACGATTCGTATCACACGTCCGATCACTGATGAATGGATCAGGTTTATGGGGATGGATCAATTGGTTCGTAGTGGGAAGAAACAAACATGGGTAAGCGGTGATATAACAACGGAACGCATTATTAGTAAAATAGAAGGAAATAAAATAACGGTTGATGTGCCACTG
>DASTZB010000508.1:0-2012 GCA_035764525.1 Chitinophagaceae bacterium
TAAGTATGAAAAAGCTAATTTACAGATCGTGGTTAAAATTTACTGCATTTGTTTTATCCAGTTTCCTAAATATAATATCATTGGCGCAGGATAAAGGACTTGATGCATTTTATCCTTGTCAGCAAGTTTCAACATCCAAAATAGATTTTCACAAAATAAATCTTAAAACAAAAGTTGGGATTTTTCCTGCGTATAATCGGAATTTGAAAACACCGGCAATAACTCTTCCTGATACTTTTTTATCAAAGCGATCAGATGTCCCATTGTTACGCAATGAGAATGCTGGGATATGGAAAAAAATTGGACGTGCTGAACTCTTCATCGGAGGTGCTGAACTGCTTGGCGCAACTGCTTTGATAGTAGCCCCTAATGATATAACTAAATGGTCTCCTGATTGGGAACGGGATGCCTGGCGACATATGAAGCGGTCACTTTCAAAGCTACCTGTTTGGGATGACGATGAATGGCAAATAAATTTTATCGGCCACCCGGTTTCAGGATCCTTTTATTACAATTCATTAAGAAGTCAGAATGCAGGCATATTGCATTCTTTTCTCTTTGCCACCGCCCAATCATTTATATGGGAGTATATTATTGAAGCGACATCAGAAAAACCAAGTACACAAGATCTTATTATTACTCCCATTGTTGGGTCTATATTGGGAGAATCAATACACAGGCTAACAATGAGTATGCGCAAAAACGGTTTCAATTTTTTTGAAAAAGTTTTTGTGCTAATTTTCAATCCACCGTTTGTTTTTAACAACGGGTTTGGGCCCCGATTCAATCCTATAAGACAAAATCAGGTGTTTTAGTTTGTTTTGCCATAGTGATCAGTATTTTCAAAACTGGTCTAGACCCCTGGTTTATGAAAAAAATGGGTCCTGCTTAGATGGCAAGACCCATACTCTTAGCTTAATTAAAGGCATATTTCTTATCTGCATCTTCTGTCGGCTCTGATGGTGGCTGAGAGCTTCTCAAATATCCTTTGATACAAGTTTCCCCTATGCCATAGCAACCCAACGGGTTGTCATTTTCAGAGGAAGAACTTCCAACAAATACATGATCACTTTGCCGGTACCAATAGTAAAGGTCGTTTGTTGATTTAGAACTATGCGTGAAAGCAGTCAGGCTAATCGCCACTATTACTGCCATGAAACCCAATAAATACTTTTTCATATTATAATTTTAAGTTTGGTTAACTATGCCTACTATTTTCTACAGGTGTTCGGCTTAGCCTGTTTATTGCAATAAAATCTTTATTCTTTTTTGAAAATCGCCATCCAATAAATGCAAGCGCGGTAAAACAAAAATTAAATATCAAATGCTCCTTCCAGTTTAAATTCTTCAATACACCGCCGCAAGAACATGGAAGCCGGGGAGTAAAAAGCAACATATATATTATATATAAAGTAAAAATGCACATCAGTAAAAATGAGGATAGAAATCCCATCTTCCTGAACCCCGGAATGAAAAGTAAAGCAGCGATCACAATTTCTACTGAAGGAACGGCCCAGGATAAAACAGTGCTGAATCTCCTAAGCAAAGGAGACCCGGCAATAACTGCTTCAAATAAAGTTTGGGTGATGATCTTTGAAAACGCTGCGTATAAAAATAAGGTTATCAGTAAGGCTGAAGTAAATTCAATTAAGATCGATCGTAGTCTGCCTGGCATAGCAGTTGATTTTCATTTATGCACTTACGAGAATTGTGCCGGATAAAGTTTGCGTTTAAAAAGGAAAGCTAATATCGCAAGCGGGATAAAAAATTGTTCAACCGGGATAAAAAGTGCGGATTGATCCACAATAAAAGAAAGAGGTATTCTTTTTGAACAATTCTTCCTGGCATCAATAAATTAAATCGCTTAGAAAGATACAAAGGAAAGAATATTGTTTACGATTTGTACTTCATGAAAGAGAACTGTGAAAAACTACTTTGCAGTATAGCGGCAAAGGCCTGGTTTTTTTAAATTTTCCGCCATGAGGGACTATGAAGAAAAGTGGAGGCTGTTA
>DASTZB010000509.1:0-2671 GCA_035764525.1 Chitinophagaceae bacterium
AGACGGTACTACTTCAGATTCGCCATTACCATTAGCATTAAGCAAAATTGTAGGTGGAAATAATATACTTTATCATTTACTGATAACGATCGGGTTGTTTGGTTTGATCGCATCTTTTCATGGGATCATTCTGGCGGCAGGCAGATCCAGCTTTGAATTTGGCAGAATAAAAATGGCTCCCGCTTTTCTTGGAAAAATTCATCCACGATTTCAGACGCCTTCTAATGCGTTGCTGATTAATATGATCATTGGTATCGTGGCTTTGTTGACAGGCAAGACAGCTGAGATAATTACCATATCTGTTTTTGGTGCTTTAACTTTATACATTGTGTCGATGGTATCATTGTTACAATTGAGAAAAAAAGAACCCGGCCTGGAACGTCCATTTAAAGTGCCAATGTATCCTGTATTTCCTATAGTCGCTTTAGTAATTGCCATTGTTTCATTAGTGGCGATGACGATCTATAATCTTAAATTGGCGTTGGTTTATTTCTTATTAATGGGCATTTGCTTTGCGGCATTTAAAATATTTGGAAATAAAACAGCTTCGGTTAGCTTCAATAAATAAAAATTTATATGACTACCAAAGAGATCATTCAATATGTAAAAGAACATCCTTCAGGAAAAGTGAAGGTGGCTTTTACAGATATTGATGGAATATTAAGAGGCAAATATATTTCAACAGAAAAATTTCTTTCGTCAGTTGATTCAAACATTGGTTTTTGCAATGTCATTTTTGGATGGGATGCAAACGATGCAGCTTACGACAATGGAATGTATACAGGATGGCACACGGGTTATCCTGATGCTCCTGCAAAAATCGATCTTTCAACTTTCAGAAAGATCCCATGGGAAAACGATGTTCCATTTTTTTTGGGTGAAGTAATTGACGAAAAAGGAGAGCCTGCTTATGTATGCCCACGACAACTGGTAAAAAAAGTTTTGGCTGATGCGAATGAAATGGGATTTAATCCAGTGTTTTCACAGGAGTTTGAATGGTTCAATTTTGAAGAAACGCCGCAAAGCGCCAATGAAAAACAATTCAAAAATCTTACACCACTTACACCCGGGATGTTTGGCTATTCTGTGCTGAGAAGTTCTTTGGAAAATCCATTTTTCACGGAGTTGTTTGAACAATTAAAGAAATTCAATGTCCCCTTGGAAGGGTTACATACTGAAACAGGTCCCGGTACATATGAAGGCGCAATAACATATTCAGATATTACGGAAGCTGCAGACCGGGCAGTGTTATTTAAAACTGCTGTAAAAGAAATAGCATATAGGTTTGGCATTATGGCAACTTTCATGGCAAAGATCAATGAGAATCTTCCTGGCTGCGGAGGGCATGTTCATCAAAGTTTATGGGATAAAAAGTCATCCAGGAATCTTTTTTATGATGAAAAGGACAAGATGAAAATGAGTGGTGTGATGAAAAGCTATATTGCCGGGCAGTTATATTGCCTGCCACATATTTTACCAATGTATGCTCCTGTGATCAATAGCTATAAACGATTGGTAGAAGGTGCCTGGGCGCCAACAACACTTACCTGGGGTATAGATAACAGGACAGTAGCATTACGGGTATTAAATAATAGCAGCAAGTCTTGTCGGCTTGAAACAAGAGTGATCGGTTCCGATGCTAATCCATATTTGGCGATGGCGGCTTCGTTGGCTTCGGGTCTATATGGCATTCGTAAAAAACTAAAACTATCACAGCCTGCTGTAACTGGAAATGGTTATAAAGAATTTTCATATGGAGTATTGCCAAAAACACTTGATGAAGCAACACAAATGATGAAGAAATCAGCAGTGGCAAAAGAAATTCTTGGAGAAAAATTCACAGCGCATTTTGTGCAAACCCGTGAATGGGAGTGGAGACAACATCTAAAAGCAGTAACTGATTGGGAGTATAAAAGATATTTTGAAATAATTTAGCGCTCCAAACAAGGTGTTTAATAATGGATCACAAAGGACACAAAGGAATACACAAAGATCACAACGTTGTGGACCAGGTCTCACTCATTCTGAAATTTCAACATGGCACAAGAAGAAATAATTAAGATCATTTTAGAGTTCTTTGTGGTCCATTTTCTATAGTTTTATCGAGACAGACAAAAACATCTTTAGGATGACATTTGACAAAATTTATCAATACAATTTCCCTACCATTATAAGATTTGGAATTGGCTCAAGTAAAGAGTTAGGTGATTATCTTATTAAAAACAACCTGCTAAGGCCATTGATCGTGACTGATCCGAATGTATCGCAATTAGGATTTTTCAAAGAGCTAATCGATGATATCAAAAAGAAGAATATTTCAACCGAAGTATTTTATGACATTCATAAAAACCCCGTGAAATCTGATGTCTATAAAGGAACGGATGTTTTTGATAATACAAACCGGGACTCGATCATTGGTATTGGTGGCGGTGCAGCGCTTGATGTAGCAAGAGCTATTGTTTTAAGAATAAATCATCGTGAGGATCTTTTTAAATATGATGACCTGGTCGGTGGTGATATTTATGTTACAAATGATGTTCCTCATTTTATTACGATCCCGACTACAGCCGGTACTGGTAGTGAAGTAGGACGCAGTGCTATTATTGCCGATGATGAAACACACCAGAAGAAAATTCTTTTTTCACCAAAGTTGCTTGCCAAAATAGTTTTT
>DASTZB010000510.1:0-4280 GCA_035764525.1 Chitinophagaceae bacterium
GCATCATCCTTAACGCTCCAGGCAAATGTTAGTGGCGGCATAGGATCTTACATCTATAACTGGTCAAACGGTGCTACTACTTCTTCTATCACCGTGAGTCCTACTGCTACAACCACCTATTCTCTTGCGGTGCAGGATCAAAAAGGTTGCCCTGGCTCGGCCTCGAAAACTGTAAACGTGATAAATAATTCGGGCGGCAAAAACGGTGATAAGATTGTTGTTTGCCATCGCGGAAATTCGCTGACGATTGGTAATTCGGGTGTAGCCGATCACCTTGGACACGGTGATATGCTGGGTAGCTGTGACCCTGTTTCAGTTAGAGCACAACCTGTCGGCGTCAGAGAAACAGAACTAACAGATTTTACAATAAGAGTACTTGGCAATCCTTCACCCAACTACTTTGATATTCAACTTCTGGGTAAAGCAGACAACATACGACTGACTGTGTATGACAACCTGGGCAGAGTTATCGAAAGAAAGTCCTCGCTGCCGTCCAATCAAACGTTAAGGATCGGAGGCTCTTATCATTCGGGAATCTATTTGGTTGAGATCCTACAAGGAACACACAAACAAACATTGAAGCTAGTTAAGGCTAACTAGCAGAAAAGAAAACTAATTTTATAAGGCGCTATTAATTGGCGCCTTTTATTTTTCTTCTGAACAAATTTATTTGTTTTCAAGCCGTGACTTCGGAAACAATATGCAGCTGGCAACAATTATTCCAAGACACCTGCGGTTTATTGATCTATTAATTTCAACGCAGCTTCTTTATCTTTTTCAAAAATTTTAAGCTCAATACCACCGATCGGATCCAAGCCAAGCACATTTTCATCTGTGAGAGATGATGTAATACCGTGTTCTTCCAGTTTGTTCTGCATTGCCTTTGCCTCCATCAGATTCGAAAAGGTTTGAAGTACAATTGTTTTATCGAGTTGCATAAATTATAGATTAAGTGATTAACAGTTATGTAGAATCTTGAATTGTAAATTATGACAAAATAAATTGATTGAGCTGAAGCGCAACTTGCCCGGCCTTCTGCGGTACCCGGGACGGCATTTATTGTACATTTTTATTTTATTTAAAAGAATTGGGAACACTACTGACAGCATGGTAAGACCCGGAAGGGACTGAACATTCAGCTCAACTAAATCCTTATAGGTGACTGGCACACCTGACAATTGTTACAACAAATAATTTTTTCAATAAAAAAACGTTTAGTCAATATCTAACATCAATATCTTATTAAAACCAAATACCATGAAAAAAGCTTTCCTTTTTTATCTATTGCCGGCTATACTCTTATTATCTGCCTGTTCAAAAGACTCGGATAATAACCCCAATAATGAAATGGCAGAGAATAGCTGGACCTTCACTGAAGGAACAAAAGCGTTTTCGGGGTCATTTCTTTTTGGAACCGCCTCACTCAACACAACTCTGCAAGCGAATAATACTTATACGTTTGGTATGCTAGGGCTAGAAAAAACTTCAGGGTACCTTTTTAGCATTTCGTTGTCCCTTCTTGATCTCAATTTTACAACGAAGACTTATCAATCGGGTATTATTAGCAACAATCATTTGAATGCATTTTACTATACCGAATCACCTGCAAGCCCTGAGGATATTTATAAATCTTCGAACCTTGATCCCGGTCCAGTGATGAATTATACTATTACAGCTTATGATGCCGCCAATGACGTTGTTACGATCGCTTTCAGTGGGCAAGCTCAACTGGCGAACGGAAACAATGTGGCTATCACTAACGGAAAGCTTAAAGTCAAAATTGACCGTTGATAAAAAATTATCTCTGCAAGTTTTGAATACTAAATAAAATGATTGGCTTGGGTCACAACTTGTCCCGCCTTATGCGGGAGATCCAGGCCAGCATTTATTGTATTTTTTTGATTACTGAAATACAAATGAGAATACTACCGACAGCTAAGAGCTGAAATTCATTATTGAATACCCGATCATTCACCAAAAAATTTCCGGATATCAGCAGACAGCTTGATCATATCCGGTTCATGCAGGTACATCATATGGCCTGCTTCATAATAAGTTTTAGTAACTCTTTCTTTAACAATACCATTTCTTGAAAAAGTATATTCAGTGTCAAAAAACGGGCAGATCAGATCATAATAACCGCTTGCAACAAGTACTTTCATGGCAGTATTACGCCGCATAGTTTCACCCAATTGCCGGGCAACGTTTACAGGAAAGGGTTCCCAGCCGTTATTATCAGGCGTCGTTCTCCAACGCCATTTTTGATTTACCTGACCATTAGAAGTAAGATAAGGTCTGTCCATTGTAATATTTAATACCGTTGCATAATAATGATTCAGTGCTGCTGTATATGCACCATCAATGCGGTAACTGGCCGGATCTCCTAAATGTGGTTCCTGGGTTATATCATCTGTTTCATCACCGGTGAATCTTCCATCTAGCCGGCCAACAGCCAATCCCTGGTCGGCTAATAATTGTTTTTGAAAACGTGTCATCAATATCATCAGGTTCGATCGCAGAATATATTCTTTGGTGAGTCCTGTAAAATATACCAGCTTTTCTGCGATTGCATTTTTTTCTGTACTGTCTAATAAGTTGCCTTTGTATAATGCAGGTGCATAAACGTTGTAAGTAAATTGCCTGCATTCTTCAATAAATGCTTCCAATGTTTTACCGGCTCCCGCTTTTTTATGATACCATGCCGTAGCAGCCATGCTTGGTAAATAAGTTAGGAACGAAGTAATGTTATCATTTATAGAAGTAGAACCTGTATAATCCAATGCCTGGGAAATTAGTACCAGGCCATTCAATGCCATGCTTTGACCGCCGCTCTCCAATGTATTAGCCACTGCTACGGCACGGGTTGTACCAAAACTTTCACCCGCAATATATTTGGGAGAAAACCAGCGTTTGTTTTCCGTGATCCATTGACGCATAAATTTTGCAATAGATGCTGCGTCTTCATTCAATCCCCAAAAATCTTCTACTTTTCCTTTACCAATAACACGACTGTAACCGGTGCCCACGGGATCAATAAAAACCAGGTCAGTTATATCAAGCAACGAATATTTGTTTTCCGTAAGCACATAAGGTGCGGCACCATCATCCCTTTTTGCATCCGGATCTGTTTTTACTATTTGCGGGCCAAACATTCCCATTTGCAACCAAACGGAAGCTGATCCGGGACCACCATTAAATACAAACATTACCGGTCTCTTCGTTAGATCAGTAAGCCCTTCCTGTGTATAGGCAACTGACCAGATAGAAGCTACCGCTTCGTCTTTATCATTTTTTAAATGCATTTCACTGGCCGAAGCTTTATATGAAATTTGCTTTCCGCCAAATACACCCTTATGAGTGGTGACAAAACTTTTGGCAGGTGAAACTGGCAAACTGCTGTCCTTTTTTTCCTGGGCAAAGACAGGAAATGTAAGGACTGTAAAAAAGAAAAATTGAAGGATGAATAGTTTTGCAATTCTTTTTTGCAAGTAGTATTGATTACTCATAAATGGTGGTGGCCGATTGAAAGTTATATAAAATAAAACGTCCTGGTCATTTACATGCTGGTAAATTTATGAATTAACAGCTTTATTGTTGTTTATATTTAATACTGCAGTTTCTTATCATATTGTTTTTGCAGATCGCTTAAAGCAGCATCATAACCTGCACGGTCGATAAATACAGCAGGATCATATGCATCGCCGGGCTTATGTTTTGTGTGCAGGTTAAACTGGCTGGCATGCGAAGAAAGCCAAATATCAAATGTGATGTTTTTCATTGCCTTGAATGTATAGGCATAATCTTTCGCAATTTCCGGGTAAGAACTTATACCTGTAAATGGTTTATCAGTTACAATAGTGGGCATGTTAGCAATTAGTACTTTCCAGGATCGCTTATCATCGTCTACAGTAAACAAAAAACTGCAGGAGCCTTTTGTATGTCCGGGATGATGGAGCATCACCAGTTTGATAGAACCCAACTGGATGGTGTCCCCGTCATGCAGCAAACGATCCGGCTTTACAGGTTTGAATGAAGCTCCATATTTTCCCAATTCATAATCTGAATTGCCGCCGGTTATCAATACATCAGCATCTTTTTCATCAACCATTAGTTGCGCCCCTGTACTCTTCTTAATTTCGGCCATAGCACCCACATGGTCGTAATGCGCCTGCGTCGTTAATAATATTCTGGTATCAGTAAATTTAAATCCCAGCGCTTCGATATTATTTTTTATTTGTGTTAATGAAGTAGCTAACCCTGTATTGATCAATATATTTCCC
>DASTZB010000511.1:0-18354 GCA_035764525.1 Chitinophagaceae bacterium
TTGGTAGAAATTGAAAAGGCATTGTTGCCGTCAAATTTGCTGCCGATGGTTTGATAATATCCATCCTTTTCTTTTTTTGCAAATGCATAGTTGATAAACTGAAAAGTGAGATAGGCAGAATCAAATTGCTTGCGCAGGTAATAAGCTGCGCCGGTCAGTAAGTACAAGTTATCGATCCAGTCATTTCGCAAGTCATGTAACACGATTCCTGTCGTCGATTTATAGATTATAGAATCCAGTTGCTCTGAATTTGCAGCAGTCTCATCAAGACTATAATTGTAAAAAGAAAGAAGTTCTGTATACTCGTCAAAATGGGCAGCTTTCGCGATATCCAACACTTCGTTCAGTTTATTGTTGGCATTAAAGAAGTAATTGTAATGTGTAAAAGTGTTACTGGTAAATCGTTTTGGAAGAGTGAACTTTTTAGATTCGGATTTTTCAGAGGCCAAAACACGGTCATCGAACTGTTCGGGCTTCTTTATATCAAATGAGAATCCCTGCTGTGCATGAGCCTGAAAAAAGGTAAAACACAGAATAAGTAAAGGCAGATTCGAACAAATCTTTTTATTCAGGTACATCGCCGCGCAATCTAAAGTCTTAATAACTGAAAATCAAATTATTTATTTCAAAATTACGCAAGTTTTTTATGAGTAAATTCCGGGTTTCAGCAAGCTTTTCTTAATTTTATTGGCTTTTAAATTCCCTGATTTGAAAATATCCCCAGAATCTACGCTAAAACGTCTTCGGAACCGCTACCGGCTAGTAGTTATGAACGATGATACTTACGAAGAGGTTGTGACGTTTAAATTATCGAGGTTGAGTGTTTATGTGATGCTTTGCACAATTTTTGTGGTATTAGTAGGCCTTACAGTCGCCCTGATCGTTTTTACACCGTTGAGATATTATATTCCGGGCTCCGGGGCTGATTATCGGGCAGACCGGGAACTAAGGCAGATGAAATACAGAACAGATTCACTTGAGCGGGAACTTAAATTCCAGGAGCAATACAGGGAGGGTTTACAAAAAGTGTTAAGAGGGGACGTGACGACGAAGCTGGATACAACATTGATCAATGTGCCGAAAGAAGAGATCATTGGCAATTAAATTTCTAAACCTATGTTTAATACTAAAAAACCAATCACACCAGTTATGACTACAGAAAAAACCAATGGAAATGGCGGCGGTAACGGTACTACATTGATCAGTGCCGGAACAACAATCAAAGGAGACATCAGCAGTAACAGCGATCTTAGAATTGACGGGACGATCATTGGCAACATTAACAGCAACGCTAAAATCGTAATTGGCAGCAGCGGCGTGGTGGAAGGCGATATGTTCGGAAACAATGCGGATATAGTTGGAAAAACATCAGGAACAATCAAGGTAAAAGAGTTGCTGCAGTTGCGTGGTGAATGTGTTGTTAATGGAAATATTTATGCTGGAAAGCTACAGGTGGAACCAAGTGCTACATTCAATGGTCAATGTCATATGGGAGCTAATGTAGTGGACATGGCTTCGAATGAAGTTGCTGCCCTTGCAAAATGATTTTATTTGACTCAGTCCTTTAACTTCGCACCGTCTTGCCCAAGGCAAGACGGTTTTTTATTTCTTTTCAAAACTCCTTTAGATGAATAAATACTCGATGAGAAGTTTTCTTCCTGCAATTATACTTTTTCTTATTCTTAACTCAGGATTTCTTATCATGATGAAGCGACTGGAGGGATGGGGTTTTGATTATACAGTGCTTGTTTTTGGAAATATTATTGTCTTCGGTATCAGTTTTATTTCTTATTGGATGGCAGTGAAAGGACTCACCACCAAAAATAATCATGCGTTTTTTCGGTGGGTATATGGAAGTATAATGCTAAAACTTTTTTTATTGGCGGGAGTGGCCTTTGTTTATATTATGATGAATAAAAAAGAAGTGAACAAGCCCGGACTTTTTTTCTGTATGGGATTATATATAGTTTATACGTTTATCGAGGTGTCTGGATTGATGAAAGTGAATAAACAAAAAACCAATGCCTAAGCAAGAAGCCCCATTAACACATCTGAATTCATTTTTACCTACAGGAACTTACCCCGCAGTAGAAGAATACCTGCGGGTTTACAAAATCCATCTTACAGTTACACAACATCGCAAAAGTATTTTGGGTGATTACAGGCATCGTACACATTTTAGCAATCATCGCATTAGTGTAAACGGAAGTTTGAATAAATTCTCTTTTCTCATTACGCTGTTACACGAGATTGCTCATTTGTTGACATTTGAAAAACATGGTAATCGTGTAACGGCGCATGGTAATGAATGGAAGACTATTTATGGTTCATTGCTGAAACAGTTTGTTGAGAACAAAGTTTTTCCTCCGGATATTGAAAAAGAATTGTTGGCTTCACTTAAAAACCCGGCTGCAAGCAGTTGTGCCGAAGATGACCTCATACGAATTCTTAGAAAATATGATACCAATAAAAACGGATTTAAATTGGTGGAAGAAATTCCTCTGAATGGCCTGTTCAAAATCGATGATGGAAAAATTTTTAAAAAAGGAGAGAAGCAGAGAAAAAGATTCAAATGTGAAGAAATAAGAACAGGAAAGGTTTATTTGTTTAGTCCAGTATATGAAGTAGAACAGGTAAATTGATGTTGAAGGCCGCTGAGAAAATTGTAATGATAAGTTACTCTAACCTTCAATTTTCAACTTTCGACTTTCAATTTCTTCAGCATCCACAAGCTGCAACCCGTGTGCCCGCTATTTCCCATCGGACCTTTTAGATATTCAAATCCGAACTTTTCATATACATTTAAAGCTTGTTTCAGTTCCGGCATTGTTTCCAGGTAAATTTTTTTAAAACCATTCTGAGTAGCGGCTTCAATACATTTTTCTATCAGTGTTCTTCCTAATCCATGACCACGGGCTTCTGGTAATAAATACATTTTTACAAGTTCACAGGTGTCTGCGGGTAAGCCATCAGTAGGATAGATACCACCACCACCAACAATTTTATCATTTAATTCTGCCAGGAAATATTTTGATCGTGGAGTTTGAAATACTTCAAATAATGTATCGGTTGTCGGATCGTAGTAAACTGTATTCGGATGATTAGCGCCGAATTCGGCCAACGTCTCTCTTACGACTTTTGCAAGTGCAGGATTATCTTCTTTCCGAAGATCTCTGATAGTAACCATGCAGCGAAAATAAAAAATATCAGGCAGCCCTGCGGTTGTGGAACTTTGCAGTACGCTGTTTCAAAATATTAATAGCTTCTTCTCTTGATGAGAAACTGTTATTAACGTTTACGAGGTTATCCGCGATCTTATCGTAACGCTTTGTCATCAGGAAATAAAACAAGTGTAAATAATGAATGCCTTCAAATACTAATGATTTTTCTTTTGCAAGCCTCTCTTTTTCCTTAACAAATAAGGCCGGCATCTCAGTGTAGTGTGCTCCCGGTCTTAAATGATGCATTAAATGATAACCATCATTCCAGCATTTTTTATTGTAAGATGTATTGATGCAGGTATAACAATTACGGTACATGTTGTCAGGATCATTCGGATCAACAAAAGCATGCTGTGTCCAGTTGCCAAGCATCATCACCAATCTTGAAAGCAGGAAAGGGATGATCAATACCCACAAAGCAGCCTGCAGGTTAATAAAACACATTACAACACAAAGAGCAAAAAAAGCCCCTTCGCCATAAGTCAGGCGCATATAATACTTTTTCTTTTTCTTGTTAACGAGATACATGAATGTCTCTTTAAAACCAAGAAAAATAAAATTCAGGTAATATTTGAAGAAATCAGTAACAGAGTCCCTTTGATAGGGCAATGTGGTGCTGGTATCGTCGTCCATATTATTTTCTTCATGATGCATGCCCACATGATGCACAAAATACGTTTCCGGTGTGTGACCAAAGAAGGGGCATACAAACCAGATAACATACTTATTCAGCCAGTCATATTTCTTTTTAAAAAGGCGACGGTGTGTAATGTTATGAAGCATCAGTCCAAAAGGTCCGCGAAGCTTGATATGACCGATAAAAAACCATACGGCGTAAACGGCCCACCACCATGCATTTGGCAATACGGGAAAAAACAATAGTAGTCCCAGGGGGATCACAGAAAAATGGATCCACGTTAGTAAGTGGACAAAAGGAAGATCTCTTTTATCGTTTATGAATTTGAACCAGAATTTTTCGTAACGGGAATACGATGCCGGTTGTTCATACACTGGATCGAGTAAATCGCTTAGTTGCTTCATTAAGTCGGTTCGCTTTAATCAGGCCTAAAGGTGAATCTGAGAACGGGCGAAATTAAGGAAATAATGCCAGCTAAATGACAATAATTTTACAGGAATGTTAGTAATGGGTTAAAAGCTTAGTCTGTATCTAAAAGAAATCAAAATTGATCAATTCAATGATCTGTTCGAGATATTTCTGATCAATAATATCGTATTGATCTGGCTCAATACTATCAGCATCGAGTACTCCAAGCACTTTATGATTACGAATAATTGGTACAACTATTTCCGATCTTGATAAACTGCTGCATGCAATATGTCCCGGAAATTTTTCTACATCAGGAACTATGAGTGTTTCAGCCCTGGCCCAGCTTGCGCCGCAAACACCTTTTCCTTTTTTAATTCTTGTACAGGCAACTGGTCCCTGGAATGGCCCTAACACTAACTCGTCATTTTTTACCAAATAAAAACCGATCCACAGCCAATTGAATTGTTCTTTCAATGCACCGGTAATATTTGCAAGATTTGCAATAAGATCAGGCTCGCCTTCCAGTAATGCTTTGATCTGAGGTACCAGCGATTCGTATTGCTCTTCTTTAGTTCCTTTTGCAATTAATAAGTCTTCAGCCATGCAACAAAGATAAATTTTAAGCCATAGGTTAGATAATTCGGATATTCACAAGTTTATTTTTTCCCTTTCTTTTTTCGTTCAGCAATCGCAATCACAGTATCTAAAAAAGAATCTTCATTTAAACTTTTTGCCATCTTGTAATCCTTGATTGCTTCATCATACATGCCATTAATTTCAGCAATCCATCCTCTAAAGTAAAGACACTGAACGCTGGCTTCAGCAAGGCTTAATGCTTTGTCAAAGTCTGATTGAGCATCAGAGAGTTTTAATAATGAAAAGAAAGACAACCCTCTTAATTGATAAAGTTGAGATTTGTCAGGATTAATTGAGATAAGTTTCGTTAGACTATCAATTTGTTTTTGTTGCTCTTTTTTATCGACTTCATTTAAGAAATCATACCTCGCGGAATCAATAAAGTGGAACCATCCATCACATTCATGTATTAATCTTATCTGATTTTTATTAAAAAACTTTCTTCCAAATTCATAACCATCAGGAGACCTTAATGAATCATCTTTTGGTAAATACTCTTCCAATTCTTTATTCAGGCTAGAATCAGAACTTACACAATTGTCAAATTTTTCGTCATCAAGGGCTTTTTTTTGTGTCGTTGCAAAAGTCAAGCATTCACACATTTTCTTAAATAATTTATCCTCGATTGACTGGGCATGAGCTACCGTGTAAAGTATCAGGGTTATCAACAGAAGTAATAATCTCATTAATTCAAAAATAAAAAAATCCTGCAACAAAGCAGGATTATCGAACATCTCAATTAGTTATCATTTTATGCTACAGCTTTCTTCACCAGGTCCGCTGCTTCACTTAACAAAATCGCTGATTGCACTTTCAATCCACTCTCATCAATTAATTTCTTGGCTTCTTCGGCATTGGTTCCCTGCAAGCGAACAATGATCGGCACTTTAATATTCCCCATGTTCTTATAAGCATCAATCACGCCTTGTGCCACACGATCACAACGAACGATACCGCCAAAGATGTTTATTAAAATAGCCTTTACCGCAGGATCTTTTAAAATGATCTTAAAACCAGCTTCAACCGTTTGTGCATTTGCTGTACCACCAACATCCAGGAAATTTGCTGGTTCGCCACCACTAAGCTTGATCATATCCATGGTTGCCATTGCAAGCCCGGCACCATTTACCATGCAGCCAACATTGCCATCAAGCTTTACAAAATTCAAATTGTATTTACCGGCTTCTACTTCTGTAGGGTCTTCTTCACTTACATCACGCAATGCAGAAAGATCAGGATGACGCATTAATGCGTTATCATCTAAATTCATTTTACAATCAACCGCAACAATTTTATCATCTGCCGCTTTGAACAATGGATTGATCTCAAGCATTGAACAATCCAATCCTACGTAAGCATTATATAAATTGATCACGAACTTTACGCAATTCTTAAAAGACTCTCCACTTAATCCGAGATTAAAAGCGATCTTTCTTGCCTGGTAAGGTTGCAATCCCCCGGCCGGATGAACCCATTCTTTAAAAATTTTTTCAGGTGTATTGTGCGCCACTTCTTCAATATTCATTCCGCCTTCCGTACTATACATAAATACGTTTTGGCCTTTGCTGCGATCAAGTAATATAGATAAATAAAATTCTTTTCTTTCAGTGGGACCATCGTAATACATATCTTGCGCCACCAAAATCTTATGAACCACTTTACCTGCAGGACCTGTTTGTAATGTAACTAACGTGCCTCCTAAAATTTTTTGTGCATAATCAACCACTTCATCAAGTCCCTTTCCAACTTTTACCCCATTGGTTCCATTCTCTTTTATTTTCCCTTTGCCTCGTCCACCCGCATGTATCTGCGCTTTTACAACTGCAAACGGACTTCCGAATTGAGTTTTTATTTGGCGATACGCTTCTTCCGCCTCATGTACTGTGCCACATGCAATGCCTTCCTGCACGGGCACATTATATTTTTTTAAAAGTTCTTTAGCCTGGAATTCGTGAAGATTCATACTGGAAAAATTTTGACGAAGATAAAGAAACTGTTTATAGTTTATTGTTTGCAGTTTATGGTTGCCAGCTCCGGTAACTCCGATTGAGCCTTTGTGGCGACGCACAACCTGCACTGAGCGAAGCGAAGTGTTCAGGTTTCTGTTCACTATTGAGCTTTTTATTATCTTCCATTTATGAGATGGGCGATCGTCATACTTGTTTTATTTGTTTTTTCATGCCAAACAACAAAAAAGATCGTGACTCCGCAACGAAGGTCTTCACTTACTGGTAACGATTTTTATCACCATGCCTTTGCTATGAAATGGAAAGAGAGAGATTCATTTGTAGTAAAAGAAATTCTTGCAGGAAATATCCCTTCTTTTCTCAAAAAATTTGAAAGAATAAAAGCTTCGGTCACTGACTCGGTAACCGGTAAAACGATCAATGCAGAGTATTTTGTTTCTCCTGATTATCTCAGCATTGGCGCAGATGATGATTGGGCAAGGATAAATATAACTCCATTAGCAGCCCAAAAGATCGCAGATAGCTTTAATTGTTTTTTACCAACAAGAAAAATGGTAGACGATATTTATAAAACAGCGAAAATAAAATTGGAACCCGTTCCTTTGTATGCATTTCGTGACAGTACTCCAACAATGTGGCATCATCATTTAATAGTAGAAGGACAACGTAAAGGAAGAAAGGGATTGATAGCCGGTATTCAAAAAGATGTTGTTATCAGTGGTAAAATTTCAAGAGATCTGAAACCTGATCGTGTTGCAATTTATGGCTGGCATAAATTAGATGGTGATCCAATTCAACCATTATACACGGGGCATATCTATTGGTGGGTTGATTATAGCCAGGGCATTCGGTTGGTTTACCGAAAAATAAAAGTTGGAAAAAAATGGATGGATTATACCGATGTTTTAAATGATCCGACTCTTAAAAAACTTTTATGTGATGAAGAATGGTGTGATTTTTACCGGTATAATTATTAAAGTACTTGTGGTTAGCTCCTACTATCAAACTTCACCGCCAAAAAATCTATATTTGCCGTCTTATCTTTTTCTATGGGAAAAAAAGCAATGAAACAACTGAACGAAGCAGTTGATTATTTAAAGAAAAAATATAAACATCAGCCCGAAGTAGGTATTGTGTTAGGTAGTGGTCTGGGAAATTTTACTGAAGACATTGAGATGGAAAAAGAAATTGATTATAGTGATATACCAAATTTTCCGGTGTCAACTGTAGAAGGTCATAAGGGCAAACTGATCTTTGGTAATCTTTCTGGCAAAAAAATAGTTTGTATGGGTGGCCGCTTTCATTTTTATGAAGGCTATTCAGCCGAAGAAGTTGTTTTTCCAATTCGTGTTCTCGGTTTATTAGGCATTAAAACATTATTACTTTCAAATGCGGCAGGTGGGGTCAATCCATCATTTAATGTCGGCGATATAATGATCATTAAGGATCATATCGGCATTGATATGCGTAATCCTTTGATCGGGAAAAATATTGATGAGCTTGGTCCACGTTTTCCTGATATGAGTGAGCCCTATAAAAAAGACTTGATAAAAAAGGCAAAAATGGTAGCAGCCAATTTGCAAATAGATGTAAGAGAGGGGGTGTATTTCTGTGTAACAGGGCCAACTTATGAAACTCCTGCTGAGTACAAAATGATCCATATAATAGGAGGTGATGCAGTTGGGATGAGTACTGTGCAGGAATCTATTGTTGCCAATCACATGGGTATTCCTGTTTTTGCAATGAGTGTGATCACGGACCTGGGCATCAGGGAAGATCATACTAAGATCACTCATGAAGAGGTTTTGCATTTTGCCAAAGCAGCTGAACCTAAACTGGCTGCTATTTTTAAGGAATTGGTCGCAGTACTTTAACTTTTGATATTCCCTGTTTTATTTTTGCGGCAGTAATTTCACCTTTTAATTTTTGACACTGGCATTAAGATCTACATATTTCATTTATTTACTGTTGTTTTCAGGAACGATCTTTTCTCAACGGACAAATCCAATGGGAAGAGGGATAAACAATTTGCCCGGACAAGTGAGTGGCCGGTTTTCCGGTGCGTTTTCAGGATCAGGTTCTGATAGTCTGCAGCACCGCGACAAGTACGAAGATTCAATTACGATCTATTATCAATTGCCTTTTTCTGTTCAACGCAACAAAATTGATTCTTCGATAATAGATTTCAACAAACGTTTCCCGATTCCAGCCCATCATGCTTTTTTAGGAAATGTCGGGACAGCAACTCATTCAATTCTCTTCGACCCCAATATGCGCAGCGGATGGGATCATGGCATGCATGCATTTGATGCATATCACTGGGACCTGGAAACAATTCGTTTTTTTAACACGACAAGACCATATACAGAACTAGCGTATTTACTTGGGGGCAGAACCGAACAGGTAATTGAGATCACACATACACAAAACGTGAGGCCCAACTGGAATGTCTTACTGCAATATCGCCTTATTAACGCTCCCGGCTTTTTTAAAAATCAACGAACAAATGATAATAATTATCTTGTCACATCCTGGTATCAGTCAATAAACAAACGATACAATAATTACGTTGTATTACTTGCCAATGCACTACAATCAGATGAGAATGGCGGATTAAGACATGACAAAGATTATTTGAATGACCCTATCTACAATGATCGGTTCAATATTCCAACCAAAATAGGTGGTGATGCACAATTTGGGACAAATTTTTTTAGCTCAACATTATACACGGGGAATCGCTACTCCGATCTTCATGTGATGGTTAAGCAACAGTATGACTTGGGTAAAAAAGATTCAATAGTCGGAGACTCAACCATCATCCCTTTATTTTATCCCCGTCTCAGATTCGAGCATGTTTTCAGCTATGGTAGCTACAAGCTAAAGTTTATGGATACACCTAATTTAGACATAGGCTATTATCCTTCGCCATTATATTATGACACTGCATATAATTATACATTAGTTGATAGTACATTGACACTTTTAGACAGGTGGAAAGAAATAAATAATGAGTTTTCGATCTACACCTTTCCCGATGCAAAAAATCAGCTACAGTTTCTCAAGCTCGGCATTGTTGTTCAAAACCTGAAAGCAACTACCGATAAGTTTACAGGGTCTTTTTACAACCTTATTGCCCAGGGAGAATACAGGAATATGACCCGGGATAAGAAATGGGATGTTGTCCTTGCAGGTAAACTTTATTTGACCGGATTTAATTCCGGCGATTATGAAGCTTTTGCGAACCTGAAAAGAATTGTGTCAGGGAAAGGAGATTATATTGACCTGAGTTTTAGAAACGTGAATCGCACTCCTTCGTTTTCTTTTGATAGCCGCAGCAGTTTTTACTTTGATGCACCAAAGGATCTTAACAAAGAGAATATTACGTTGATCAACGCATCATTTTATTTAGCAAAACCTGCTCTTGAAATTTCAGGCAATTATTTCCTTGCAAGCAACTATGCTTATTACACAGATTACTACAAGGTACAGCAGGAAAATGCCCTGTTTAATGTTTTGCAGGTCTCGCTCGGAAAAGTATTTAAAATTGGCAAACGTTGGTTATGGCATACAGATGTTTACTTTCAACAAAAGGCAGGTAATGTCGATTTGAATCTTCCAACGTTCTTTACCCGTAACCGTTTTGGGTACGAAGGAACATTAGGATTTAGAAAACTAAATATTGCAACAGGTTTTGAGGTAAAGTATCATACACCTTACAATGCCGACGGTTATTCACCGGCGATCGGTAAATTCTATTTCCAGGATAGTGTTCGCATCAGCAACCGTCCCGATATCGCAGCATATATCCACTTCCGTATTCGTAATTTCCGTGCCTTTATCCGAGCAGAGAACCTGAATACTATAACTGTTGAAAATGGCTTCGGTTTTCGGCATAATAATTTCGCCGCTCCCGACCAACCTTACCCTGGTCTGAATTTCCGCTTAAGTGTTTACTGGACTTTTCTTAACTGATTCACAAAATATTACCATTCATAAATTTCTTTTCAAAGTCATAGAGTTTTCACAAAAACCCGTGTTATCTTTGTTTCAACCAGCAAAAATGAAAAAAGGCATTGCCGCCATATTACTTGTTTTATATGTTGCCTTCAGCAGTGGCGTAGTTATTAGTTTTCATTACTGCATGGATAGCTTTGATTCAGTACAACTCGGTGCTAAGAAATCTGATTATTGTGGTGTATGCGGTATGCATAAATCAGAAGGCAATGAGTGTTGCAAGGATGAAGTGAAGATCTTTAAAATACAGGATGATCAGCAGACAGCTGGAATCAGTTTTAAATTTTCTTCACCAGACGCCATCGTTGCAACATTGCCGGTTTGGAATGAAACATTACTGGTTAAATCAACTCATCAACTTTTCTTACATACACACTCCCCTCCATTAAGTAAGCAGGACACCTACTTACAAAATTGCGTTTTCAGAATTTGAGATTAATTTTTATGAACCAGTTTACCCAGAGCGAAGCGAAGGGCACTCTTGTACGTTCATATCGCTATTCGGCATTTAAGTTGAATAGTAGATTTAATAATAAAAAATTAATTGAACTATAATTCTAAATTTAAGATCATGAAAACGCTAAAAATATTTTCGACTGTCATTCTTTGTTGCGCAATTGCAACAACTTCTTTTTCTCAAAAAACAAAAACTGAAACGTTCCAGGTTTCGGGGAATTGCGGCATGTGTGAAGCCAAAATTGAAAAAGCAGCAAAAACAGCCGGCGCCACTTATGCTGAGTGGAATAAAGACACAAAGATCATTATCGTTAAATATAATTCCACTTCTTCCAATCTTGCAAAAATTCAGAAAAGCATTGCCGACGCAGGATATGATAATGTAGGAGTAAAAGCTAGCACTGAAGCCTACGATAAATTACATGATTGCTGTAAATATGATAGAACAGCAGCAGCAACGGGCAGTGAAAAAATGGATTGCTGCAAAAAAGATGGAACAGCAAAAATGGATTGCTGCAAAGATGGCAAATGCACCAAAGAAGGGCACGACGGCAAAGACTGCTGCAAAAATGAGGAAGATCATAAACAATAATCTTTCAAATCGTGTAATATGAAAAAGATAATTGCAGTTATTTTGATGGCTTTTGCGACAATTGCTTCGCAATCGCAGTTTTCTAAAGCAAAGCTCCAGGCAAGTGGGCTCACTTGTTCTATGTGTTCTAAAGCAGTGAAAGTCGCATTAGAGAAAGTTCCGTTTGTTCAGGAAGTAAAAGTGAACATCAAAAGCCAGGAATATGCGATCATCTTTAAGCAAAACAATAATGCTGATTTTGATGCGTTGAAGAAAGCGGTAGAAGATGCAGGTTTTTCTGTTGCTTCACTTAAAGTGACAGGGAGTTTTTCAAATGTGAATGTTCAAAAAGATATGCACCTGCAACTTGATGGTAAGAATTTTCATTTTATAAGCAGCAGTGATAAAGTGTTGAATGGTGAACAGACGTTTACAATTGTTGATAAAGATTTCCTTTCAGCAAAGGATTATAAGAAATACAGTGCTGCTACAAAAATGGAATGCATCAAAACAGGTAAGGCCGGCAATTGTTGTGTAAAAGATGGTATGCATTCAGAAGACAGAGTCTATCACGTTGTCATTTAGTCAAAGGCTTCTCCCTGCTTGGAGCGGGGAGAAGCTTCTTTAATAATTATGAAATGAAAAACGTTCGTAATCTTATCCTGTATTTTGTCTTTGCTTTTTCTGTATCTATAGTTAAAGCGCAAGGCCCCATTCCGAATATTGCAGATCATCGCCTTGATTTTACAGTCGTTGATATGAAGGGTGATTCAATAAAGCTTTCTTCATTAAAAGGGAAAATCTTTTTGCTTGATTTCTGGGCCAGTTGGTGCGGACCTTGTCGTTATTCAAACAAGCATTTGGTAAAACTTTACAGCAAGTATAAAGACAAGGGATTTGAGATATTAAGTGTTTCACTTGACGATGAAAAAAAGGATTGGAAAAAAGCGGCTGCAAAAGATAAGATCACATGGTTGCAGGGAATCGATCCTGGGGGATGGGATGCGATGGCTGCAGTAAAATGGCAGGTGGATGCAATACCGGCATCATTTCTTATAAATAAAAATGGAGATGTGGTTGCTATCAATCCTGAAAAAGATGATCTCGAAAAGAAAATTAAAGAGTTGTTGGAGCTTAAATAAAAAAGTGAAAATATTTCTTCTCTTATTATCGATAGTTCTTGCATCAATTACTTATTCGCAGGAGCTTTTTCCGTTCACAGAACCGGCATCTAACATGCCGGCGAAATCAATGAGCTTAAAATTAGGGGCCATGTATGGAAATGGAGCGCATGGCGACAGGCTTGGTCAGCGTTATAGTCCTGAAGTAATGTTTGGAACTAGTAAGAAATGGATGTTACATGGAGCGATTACCATTTCTAACATGTATGAGCCATTTTTTTATTATGAATCGGCTCGTGTGTATGGTAAATATCGTTTTCTTTCAATAGATGAAGTGCATAAACATTTTCGAATGGCAGCATTTGCAATGGCCGCTTACAGCAGGAATCATCTTCAGCATAATGAATTAAACTTAATGGGTGATCACAGTGGTGTACAGGCAGGATTGATAGCTACACAGCTTTGGAATAAACTCGCTGTATCAGGCACTGCAAGTTTGATCGAAGTGTTTGATGAAAAAAGAAATGATGAAACAGCTCCCCAGCAATATGCATTTGAAAGTTTGAATTATTCTTTATCGGCGGGTTATCTTGTTTTGCCATTAAATTATACTGACTACAATCAAACCAATCTGAATATTTATGCAGAGTTGTTAGGCGGACGAAATCTTGATTGGGAGTATGAAAAATACTTTCTCGACCTGGCTCCATCAGTACAATTGATCTTTAAAAGCACCAGCAAGTTGAACCTTGGCTATCGCTTTCAATTGAAAAGTGATATTTACCGCAATATGAAGAATAGCTGGATGCTCAGTTATGAGTATATTTTTCTGAATGCATTGCAAAAAAGATCTGGAAAGTGAGTTAAGTCAGTAAAAATTATTTGTACGGATGATCGCGGTCATCTTAATAGAGTTGGAGTATTTTTAATTTTATCACGGAATGAAAAAAATACTGGTATCCATATTAGCCGTTTTTTATCTCGCCTCCTCAGTGGGTGCCACTGTTCATTTACATTATTGCATGGGCAAGCTCATTAATTGGAGCTTATTGAATAACGATGGAGACAAATGCGATAAATGCGGAATGAAAAAAGATGGAGGATGTTGTAAAGATGAAAACAAGTTTGTAAAAAACAATGTTGATCAGAAAGTAGCTGAGTCTGCTATCCAACTTATACAGATGGCAGCAGTTGCTACGCCAGCTCCCTTTATTTATACATCTGAACATTATTTCTCTTCTTTAATTAAAGAGTATCCCACAAGCCACGCACCTCCGCGAAATAATGGCGTGGGGATTTATATCCTCAATAGAGTTTTCCGTATTTAGATTTTGCTTTCCTATTGAGCTTGTTCCCGGTGGCTATCGGGACCGGGCTCCAGTATTTGCATTACATTTTTAATTTTCAAATTATTTATATGAAAAAATTTATGATGCTGATGATAGCAGCTTTAACTATCGGTTCTGTATCTGTGTATGCACAGGAAAAAGCAGGCAAAAAAGATACTACACAACATGCGGTTTTATATGCATGCCCCATGCACCCTGATGTAAAAATGGATAAACCTGGTAAATGTCCGCAATGCGGAATGGATCTTTCGCTTTCTAAAAAAGAAGAAATGAAGAAACAAGTAACAAAAACTTATCAATGTCCTGTTGATCTCAATGTAGTAAGTGACAAATCCAGCAAATGCCCGGTATGCGGCAAAAAATTAATTCTTTCCAAGAAAGAAGAAATGAAAACAGAAGTAATGAAGTCCTATTGCTGTGCCATGCATCCCGATGTGGTCAGTGATAAACCTGGTAAATGCCCCAAATGTGGAATGGATCTAACTGAAAAAAAAGTTGAAAAATCAAATAATCAATAATGCAAAATTTAAAAACAATGAAAACGAAACTCATCAGCGTATTAGTAGTCACTGTTCTTCTTCTCGTTGCATGTGGCGGCGGAGGAGATAAAAAAGAACATGAGGGGCATGAAATAAAAAACGACTCGGCCCAGCATGTATCGACACCGGATGATAAGAATATTAAAACAGTTGCTGTAACTTATACTAATATAGATGCGAAAGTTGCAGCATCATTGAAGGAGATAGTGGATCATTACCTGCATATTAAAAATGCACTGGTTAATGGCGATGGAAGCGAGGCAGCGATTGGCGCAAGGTCAATGGAGAAAGCGCTAAGGAGTATTGATGAATCCTTTTTTACTGCCGATCAGAAGAAAATCTATGATGAAGATGAAGATGAATTGAAGGAACATGCCGAGCATATTGGAAAAAAGGCGGATGATATCGAGCATCAGCGTGAACATTTTTCATTGATGAGTGAGGTGGTTTATGACCTGGTTAAATCATTTGGCGGCGGTCAACCTTTGTATCATGATCATTGCCCGATGTATAATAAAGACAAAGGCGGTGCAATGTGGCTCAGCGAAATTAAAGAAGTGAAGAACCCTTATTTCGGAAGTCAAATGCCTAAGTGTGGCGCAGTAGAAGAAATCATTAAGTAATAAATGCAATAATTATGGTTCGCACTCTTATTACATTGGCTCTTCGCAACAGGCTTATTGTCCTGCTTTTTGCAGGCGGCCTGTTTGCGTGGGGCATTTACTCCATCCGGCAAAATCCCATTGATGCTATTCCTGATTTGAGTGAAAACCAGGTGATCGTTTTTACTGAATGGATGGGCCGAAGTCCCCAGGTGATAGAAGACCAGGTAACATATCCACTGGTGAGTAATCTTCAAGGCATTCCAAAAATTAAAAACATTCGGGGTACGTCCATGTTCGGGATGAGTTTTGTGTATGTGATTTTTGAAGACAACGTAGATATCTATTGGGCAAGAACAAGAGTATTGGAAAGGTTGAATTATGCACAACGTTTATTGCCACAGGAAATAACACCAACACTTGGGCCCGATGGAACAGGCGTGGGCCATATTTTCTGGTATCATCTCGCAGCACCAAAAATGGATTTAGGGGAACAAAGGGCCTTGCAAGACTGGTATATAAAGTTTGCATTACAAACTGTGCCGGGTGTTGCAGAGGTCGCTTCCTTTGGCGGGTTTGAAAAACAATATCAATTGGTGGTTGACCCGGTGAAATTGCAGTTCTATAATATTTCGTTGATGGATGTGATGAATAAAGTAAAGGCTAATAACAATGATGTGGGTGGAAGAAAGTTTGAAATGGCTGATATGGCATACATCATTCGTGGATTAGGCTATATTAAAAGTAAGGAAGACGTAGAGAATATTGCATTGACTAATTACAATGGTATCCCTGTAAGGGTAAAAGATATAGGCAGTGTTCAAATGGGCGGTGATTTGCGCCTCGGCATTTTCGATATGGATGGAAAAGGGGAAGTCGTAGGCGGCATCGTGGTGATGCGTTATAACGAGAATGCTAACAAAGTAATTGAAGCAGTAAAAGCAAAGATGAAGGAAGTGGAAAAAGGATTGCCGGAAGGTGTAATTTTTAAAACTTCGTATGATAGGAGTAGTCTAATTCAGGAAGCAATTGAATCTGTAAAAGGAACATTGATTGAAGAAATGATTGCAGTATCTCTTGTTGTAATCATCTTTCTTTTTCACTGGCGTAGCGCTGCAATCATTCTGATTCAACTGCCTATTTCTGTAGCTGCTGGTTTTATTTTTCTTGAAATGTTTGGCATTTCTTCAAACATCATGTCATTGACTGGTATTGCATTGGCAATTGGCGTAGTAGTAGATGATGGAATCGTTATGGTTGAAAATGCGTATAGGCATATCAGCGAGGCACAACTAAAAAAAATGAATTCACCTGATAAAGTATAATCATGGCAAATTGGTTTAAACGAAGCAAAGATCCTTTGACAGAAGATGAACGGATGGAGATCATAGAAAAATCATCCAAACAGGTGGGGCCAGGTGTATTTTATTCAACCATCATCGTTGTTACTTCCTTTCTTCCTGTATTTCTATTAACAGGTATGGAAGGAAAACTCTTCAGTCCTTTGGCATGGACAAAAACTTTTATTCTGCTGATCGATGCATTTCTTGCTATAACATTAACGCCGGTATTGATTTCATTTTTCCTGAAAGGAAGAAAATTGAAACCTGAAAGCGCCAATCCTATTACAAGAACACTGGAAAAAGTTTACACGCCCATACTGAAATGGTGTTTGAGATGGCGCAGAACAACTATCGGTATCAACATTATTGCATTGGCAATTGGAATTGCTATGATGACAAGATTAGGTTCAGAGTTTATGCCTCCGTTGGATGAAGGTTCATTATTATTCATGCCCGTTACCTTGCCTGATGTTTCTAATTCTGAAGCAAAAAGATTATTACAGGTGCAGGATAGATTGATTCGTTCTGTTCCGGAAGTTTCTCATGTGCTTGGCAAAGCCGGCAGAGCCAATACGGCAACTGACAATTCACCAATCAGTATGATTGAAACGATCATCTTGCTAAAACCAAAAAGTGAATGGCGGAAAGGTTTGACCAAGGATAGTATCATTAATAATCTTAATTCGAAATTACAGATACCGGGTGTTACCAATGGGTGGACACAGCCTATCATCAATCGTATCAACATGCTTTCAACCGGAGTCCGTACAGATGTGGGTTTAAAAGTGTATGGACAAAATTTAGATACGATTTATGCTTTTGCTCAAACGCTGAAAAATCAATTAGAAGGAATTGATGGAATCAAAGATTTGTATGTTGAGCCCATTACGGGTGGTAAATACATTGATATTTCAATTAAACGGGATGAGATTGGAAGATACGGCTTGAGCGTAGATGACATAAACACGGTTATTGAAAGTGCGTTGGGGGGAATGAAATTGACGACCACTATTGAAGGTCGCCAGCGGTTTTCAGTGAATGCAAGATATGGCCAGGATTTCCGCAATAATCTCGAAGCATTGAAACGTCTGCAGGTACAGACTATGAATTTTGGCCCCATTCCTTTGGAAGCAGTAGCAGGTATAAAATTGAATGATGGCCCGCCGATGATCAATTCTGAAAATGCAATGCTGAGAGGAACCGTTCTTTTTAATGTAAGAGAAAGAGATTTGGGCAGCACAGTTAAAGAAGCACAGCAGAAGCTGAATCAAATGATCACCAAATTGCCCAAAGGATACTTTCTTGAATGGAGCGGACAATGGGAAAACCAGATACGAGCCAACCAAACTTTAAAACTGATAATGCCAATTGTGTTGGTCATTATTTTTCTCGTTTTATATTTCACTTATCATTCATTCAAGGAATCACTCATTACGATGATCACGGTTCCGTTTGCATTGATCGGAGGTGTATTCATGGTTTAT
>DASTZB010000512.1:0-5184 GCA_035764525.1 Chitinophagaceae bacterium
GACATAAATTATATTCTGGCTGAACGTTCCCGTGAATTTTTCGGAGAAGGCCTGCGCTGGTTCGATCTTGTTCGTACACAAAAGTGGAACGAGCTTGCTGGTACCTACCAGATTTGCGGCCCAAATGCCGGAGATCACACACCGCTAACGGTGACACGTACGATTCAACCATTTCATTACCTGCGGCCCATTCCTCAGGGTCAACTTGACGGTATGGAGGCAACAGCAGATGAAAAGGCAGCCTATCAAAATCCAAACTACCAATAAGTCTTTCTTTCATATCAAGCATTAGTTGATAAACAGGGATGATTCTTCATCCCTGTTTTAAAATTGTCGCAAAGCAGATTCTTTAAAGCAAAATTTATTACATAATAACCTGACTGGTAAAATAGAATGTATCTTAAAATAAATTGTGTGCTATCATGAGGAACAGTGTATTTTTTTTCATATTATTTTTAACGGCCGGATTTTTTTCTTGCAGTAAGAAAAGTGATCCCACCCCGCCAGTTACTCCGCCAGTTGTTCCTGAATCAACTTTAAAAGATGCAGCGAGTTACACAATTGGTGTAGGTGTGAATTATGATCTGTTAAAGAACAATACAAACTATTCAAGTTTAGTAAAATCACAGTTTGACAGAATAACACCCGAATACCAGATGAAGCACGGCGCCAATGTAAGAAACGACGGCTCTTTCGATTTTACAAAAACGGATGAGTTTGTCAATTCATTAGCTATCGCAAATGGTCTTTCAGTGTATGGTCATACATTAGTATGGCATCAGAATAACAATGGTACTTATCTCCGTTCATTAGCTGGTACAACCGGACCCAATCTTGTTTTAAATCCGGGATTTGAAAATGGATTCACGAATTGGTTCACACAAATTTCATCAGCACCGCCAACAGCCGGTTCGATCACACTTGAAACAACTGATGTGCAATCAGGAACACAAGCTGCAAAAGTTATTGTAACTACACCTGGCCCCAACGCTTATAGCATACGGATCGTTTCGGATAATTTTAGTGTTACAAACGGTTCAGCATATAAATTAAAATTCTGGGCAAAAGCCGCAGTCAATGCTCAATCATTAAGAGCGGTGGCACAGGGAACATCATATTACGCACAGCTAGATCAGCCATTGACTACCACATGGGCTCCATACACTTTTAGTTTTACGCCGACTGAAAGTTCAGTTTCAGTAAAATTTCATTTTCCCAATACAGGTACTTTTTTAATTGATAATCTTAGTGTAGCTCTTTCTTCAACAATACCGGATCCTGTACTTGTAGATAATGCTTTGCATAACTGGGTCACCACTATGGTTGATCGCTACAAAGGAAAAGTAACGGGTTGGGACGTCGCGAATGAAGTAGTGGTAGATGGCACCGGAGAATTGAGAACAAGTTCTAACTCTTCCAGTACAGCCAGTGATAATTTTTATTGGGCTGATCATCTTGGAAGAAGTTATATCGCTAATGCTTTTCGATGGGCGAATGCCGCCGATCCTTCAGCAAAACTTTTTATCAATGATTATAATCTTGAGTCAGATAACAGAAAGCTGGACTCTGTTATTAAGTTGATCAATGAATTAAGAACAGCCGGGGTGCCGATCCATGGTGTAGGTTTGCAAATGCACATTAATATCAACACAAATAATGCTGGCATTGATAATGCATTTCAGAAATTGGCGGCAACAGGTTTGCTGATCCATGTATCGGAAATGGATGTTCGAATGAACCCCGGTAATACAACAGGATTTAGCGTAACTTCCGCATTGCTTGATCAACAAGCCCAGAAATATAAATACGTTGCACAATCATATTTTCAGAATGTTCCTGCATCTCAGCGTTTCGGCATTACGGTATGGAATCTTACGGATGCAGACAGCTGGATCGTATTAAGTGGCAAGGAAGATTTTCCAACTTTGTTTAATAGCAGTTATCAGAAGAAAGCTGCTTTCAGTGGCTTGTTGCAGGGCCTAAAATAATTTTAAACCTTTAATAAAACCGAAAATAGTTATGACTACAATCATCGAAACCAAAAAATACTTTAAGAGTGTTGGTAAAATAAAATTTGAAGGAACTGAGTCAGACAATCCTTTTGCATTTCGCTGGTATGATGAAAATAAAATTGTGGCAGGGAAATCACTGAAAGATCATTTACGTTTTGCCTGTGCTTACTGGCATAGCTTTAATGGCAGCGGAGCAGATCCCTTTGGCGAGCCTACACATTTATTTTCCTGGAATGAAAAGACAGATGCAATAGAAAGAGCAAAAGATAAAGCCGATGCAGCATTTGAGTTTATCACGAAACTTGGTTTGCCTTATTATTGTTTTCATGATGTTGATGTTATTGATTACACCAATGATGTCAATGAAAATGATAGAAGATTAAATGCAATCACAGATTATCTGAAAGAAAAACAAACAGAATCTGGCGTGAAGCTACTCTGGGGCACTGCAAATTTATTTTCGAACAGAAGATATATGAATGGAGCGGCAACGAATCCTGATTTTCATGTGTTATCTCATGCAGCAGCGCAAGTGAAAGCAGCTCTTGATGCAACAATAGAATTAGGAGGTGAGAATTATGTTTTCTGGGGCGGGAGAGAAGGTTACATGAGTTTGTTGAATACAAATATGAAAAGAGAAAAAGAACATCTCGCCAAATTTTTACATACAGCGAAGGACTATGCCAGAAGAAATGGGTTTAAAGGAACATTCTTTATTGAACCAAAACCATGCGAGCCGAGTAAACATCAATATGATTATGATTGCGAAACAGTGATTGGTTTCTTGCGGCAATATGATCTGCTGAATGATTTCAAATTAAATGTTGAAGTAAATCATGCAACATTAGCTGGTCATACTTTTACCCATGAATTACAAGTAGCTGCTGATGCTGGATTGCTGGGAAGCATTGATGCCAACCGGGGCGATTATCAGAATGGATGGGATACCGATCAATTTCCAAATGATATAAATGAATTAACAGAAGCCATGCTGATCATCCTGCAGGCAGGTGGTTTTAAAGGTGGCGGAATAAATTTTGATGCAAAGATCCGCCGCAATTCAACAGATGCTGAAGATCTGTTTCATGCACATATCGGCGGCATTGATTCATTTGCAAGAGCATTAATAACTGCAGACAATATTTTAAATAAATCTGATTTTAAAAAACTCAGAAAAGAAAGATATGCTACATTCGATAGCGGTAAAGGAAAAGAGTTTGAAGAAGGAAGGCTATCTTTAGAAGACCTCAGAACCTATGCTATTGAAAATGGTGAGCCTGCTATGAAGAGTGGTAAGCAGGAATATTTTGAAAATATCATCAACAGATTTATTTAATAGTATTAAAACCTAAACGACTGCTATGAATAGTTACCTAACGGGTCTTGATTGGGCTATTATCGCATTTTACTTCGCTGTTATCGCCGGGATATCCTGGTGGGCTGTAAAAAAGAAAGATAAAACTTCA
Source organism: Chitinophagaceae bacterium (assembly GCA_035764525.1). Lineage (GTDB taxonomy): Bacteria > Bacteroidota > Bacteroidia > Chitinophagales > Chitinophagaceae > VBAS01. The sequence goes on from DASTZB010000512.1 coordinate 3,479, forward strand.
GCTGATGATTATTTTTTGGCTGGCCGTCACTTAGGTTGGTTTGTTGTTGGCGCCTCCATTTTCGCTTCTAACATTGGGTCGGAGCATTTGGTTGGTTTAGCAGGTTCCGGAGCAACGGATGGGGTTGCATTAGCCCACTATGAATTACATGCCTGGTGTTTATTGGTATTGGGTTGGGTGATGGGCCCTTTCTTTATGCGATCAAAAGTGTTTACCATGCCTGAGTTTTTGGAAAGAAGATTTACTCCAAAAGCAAGAACCGTCTTGTCGCTTATTTCATTGTTTGCATACATCCTTACTAAAATTGCCGTGGGCATTTTTGCAGGCGGTGTTGTTTTTCGTGCACTATTGCCGGATGTAAACTTCATGGGAATGGATTCATTCTGGATCGGTTCTATTCTACTTATTATTTTAACCGGTATCTATACAATTATTGGCGGATTAAGAGCAGTTGTTTATACTGAAACACTTCAAACATTTGTAAAAATCATCGGGGCTCTCCTGGTAACCTATTATGGTTTAAAAGCATTAGGTGGATGGGATAGACTGAAAGAAATATGTGGTAGCGAAATGTTTAATTTATGGAAACCTGTTGTGCCGGATGGAGTGGAAAGTACGTGGGCCCCGGTAAAAGAGGCTGGAAGACAAGCCTGGTATTTTAATGATAAATATCCATGGCCCGCTATGTTGTTCTGTGCACCGATCATTGGTTTGTGGTATTGGTGTACTGATCAGTATATCGTGCAGCGTATTTTAGGAGCAAAGAATGATAAAGAAGCAAGAAGAGGTAGCATCTTCGCCGGCTTTCTAAAACTTACTCCTGTTTTTCTATTTATCATTCCGGGAATGATATGTTTTGCATTGGCAAAAAGTGGAGTCAACGCCGATATACAACATCGTTTGATGAATGTAGATGGAACTGTGAACCGCGAAGCTGCACAAGGTGCATTCGCAATGTTAGTGACACATGTACTTCCCGTTGGTGTAAGAGGGATCGTTGTTGCAGGATTGCTGGCAGCATTGATGAGTGCATTAGCCGGTGTTTTTAATGCTTCTTCATCTTTGTTCACGATGGATTTTTATTCAAGGCTTAGACCCAAAGCAACACAAGCTCAATTGGTACGTGTAGGTCGTGTTGCTACAGTTGTAATGGTAGTTATAGGACTACTTTGGATACCAGTTATTCAAGGAGCAAAAGGTTTGTACGATTATTTGCAAGGGATACAGGCCTATTTAGCGCCACCAATATTTGTTGTTTTCTTCTTTGGAGTATTTATGAAACGGGTAAATGGTCCCGGTTGCTTAGCAACACTGATCACAGGATTTATAATGGGATTGATCAGACTTATTATAGATACACCTGTAAAACTGGGAGGCGCCCCTTATGAAGAAGGTTCATTCCTTTGGATAATCAACAATACTTTCTTCCAATATTATAGTCTTTTAATTACTATCGTTTGCATTATTGTATTCCTGGTCGTAAGTTATGCGACAAAGCCACCTGACTATGCAAAGATCAGCGGACTTACATTCTCTACTCTAACACCGGAAGATAGAATGGAAAATCGTGCAAGCTGGAATTGGAAAGATGTATTACTTTCTGTTTTGTTGATCGCGGCCATCATTGCAGTTTATACGTATTTTACAGGCTAATCAGAACGTACGATTATGTTAATGCATCAAACAATGCGATGGTTCGGGCCAAA
>DASTZB010000513.1:0-8073 GCA_035764525.1 Chitinophagaceae bacterium
TTTATATTTTGCAAGTCCTTTGAACAATGCAAACAATGCAACGTCACGTTGGACAGATGCCGCCAACGCTGCCAAAGCAGTAATGGCTTTTGGACCTGCACCAGGTTCGGGAGAATACGGTCTTCACCTGGATTATTATAAACTGTTTATTGACAAGACAGGAAATAAGGAAGTGATCTTTGCCCGTAAATTTCAGAACCCGAGTATCAATCCAAGCGATGGTGCAAGAAATAAATGGTACATGAGTGTACCCAATGTAAATGATGGTGCATGGGGTGGATTCTGCCCTACGCAAAATTTAGTGGATGCTTACGAAATGAAAAATGGCAAGCCGATCAATGATCCTACTTCCGGATATAATCCGCAAAGTCCTTATACAAATCGCGATGTCAGGTTGGATAAATCCATTCTTCACCAGGGTTCGCTTTATAAAGGAGGCGTCATCATTGAAACTTTCCGTGGTGGGAATACAAATAATACAAACAGGCTTGATAGTTCAAAGACAGGATATGGGTTATTAAAAATGGTTGATACAACAAAATATGGGGCTGCGGGTAATGCTGATAACGATTGGATATTTATAAGGTATGCTGAGGTTTTACTTATCTATGCAGAAGCACAGAATGAGGCTGTAGGTCCGGATGCAACAGTATATAATGCTATCAACCAGATAAGGACAAGAGCCGGGCAACCTTCACTGGCAGCAGGACTTTCACAAGTAGCGATGCGGGACGCTATAAGAAATGAAAGACGGGTTGAATTATCATTTGAAGAACATAGATTTTTTGATATTCGTCGATGGAAACTTGGACTAATATATTTCAAAGACCCGATCCGGAAAGTACAAATAGAACGAACCTCCGGCGGACTACTTATTTATAGCTATCCCAAGTGGGAAGACAGGGATTATAAAGAATTTCAGAACCTGTTGCCTATCCCTCAATCAGAGATCGATAAGAATGGAAAGTTGGTTCAGAATACCGGCTATTAACAGGGTTATTATAGAGTAGTTTTGTGATCATAAGCAGTCAATCGCAAGCACAACCCTGGTTGTCCAGCCAGGGTTTTTGCGTTAAGTCTTTTCTCTAAATAGCAGAAAAAGTAAAATGAAGATTTGTTCCGCGTTTATATTTATATCAGTACTTGCTGTTGCTTGCAATCAACAGCAGCCCCGAAAGCTATTCCAAAAATTGTCAACGAATGAGACAGGTATTGAATTCATCAATACAATTACGGAGACTAAAGAGCATAATGTTTTTACTTATCAATATTATTACAACGGCAATGGGGTAGCGGTGGGCGATGTGAATGCTGATGGGTTTACGGATGTTTTTATCACCGGCAATCAAACTCCATCAAAACTTTTCATCAACGAAGGCCGGTTTCATTTTAAAGATGTAACTGACGCGGCAAACGTTGGTGGAAAGAATGGATGGCGTACTGGTGCCAACATGGTTGATATTAATGGTGACGGGTTACTTGATATTTATGTTTGTTATTCAGGTTTTGGATCTGAAGCAGAAAGAGCAAACGAACTTTTTATAAATACAGGTAATAATAAAGATGGCATACCTGTTTTTACAGAGAAAGCCGTTGAATACGGAGTTGATGCAACAGGAACTTACACAAGCCAGGCAGCTTTTTTTGACTACGATCGTGATGGCGATCTTGATATGTTCTTACTCAATCATGCCAATGAGTTTTACTCGCCTTTTTTTAACACAAACAGGTTAAGAACTCTTCGTCATCCTCAATACGGCAACAGGTTATACCGCAATGACAACAATCATTTTATTGATGTAAGTGAAACTGCAGGAATATTTGGCGGTGGCAACAATTTCGGATTAGGCATTGCGATCAGCGATATTAACAATGATGGTTGGCCTGATGTACTGGTGAGCAATGATTTTCATGAGCAGGATTATTTCTACCTGAATAATAAGAACGGAACATTCCGCGAGGTTTGTAAACAAATCTTTGCTCACATGAGCAGGAATACAATGGGCCTGGATATTGCTGATTTTAATAATGATCTGTTGCCTGATGTGGTTACACTTGATATGCTTCCTGAAACTAACTACCGCCAAAAGATATTACAGGGGCCAGATGAGTATGATAAGTATACACAGATGTGGAATACTGGTTATGGACATCAGCTAAATAGGAACATGCTTCAGTTGAACAGGGGTTTTGGGCCAGATGGGCTGCCTGTATTTTCAGAGATCGGTCAATTATCCGGTGTTTCAAATACTGACTGGAGCTGGGCCGCATTATTTGCCGATTTTGACAATGACGGACTCAAAGACCTTTTTGTAACCAATGGATATTTGCGTGAATCAACTAATCTCGATTTCATGAGATATGAAGTGGCAGAAGAACTTAAGAAAGCACAGGAAAAAGGCTTGGATGTTTCCACCACAGAAACATATATGGCAAATATGCCATTGTACGATCTTGTAAAAAGAATGCCTTCAACCGCGATCAGCAATTATATGTATCGCAACAAAGGTGATCTTACATTTTCAGATGTAAGTAAGAGTTGGGGATTGGATGAAGAGGGTATAAGCAGCGGCGCTACCTATGCTGATCTGGACAATGATGGCGACCTTGACCTTATTGTTTGTAACAATAACCACCCTTTATGGGTGTATAAGAACAATAGCAATGACATAGATAAAAACAATTTTGTAAAAATAAAATTGGAAGGCAATGGCAAAAATGTTTTTGGTCTTGATGCAAAAGTGATAGTGACTACTGATAAAGAACAGCAGATGCAGGAGATGTGTCCTGCAAGAGGCTACCAGTCATCGGTTGACTACACACTCAATTTTGGCTTGGGGAAACAACAAGAAATAAAAGAAATAAAAGTCTTTTGGTCTGCCGATTCGGCAACAATTATTTCTAACCCGGCAGTGAACTCAACAGTAACGATCAAAAAACAAGATGCAGTTGTAATAAATAAAGAGACTGATACACAAACAGCATTGTTTGCCGATGTCACAGCTGAAAGCGGGATTGATTTTAAGAATAAAGAAAACGAGTTTGTTGATTTTAAATGGGAGTACCTGATCCCTTATCAATTGTCAAAGCAGGGCCCTAAAATGTCAAAGGGTGATGTGAACAATGATGGTCTTGATGATTTGTTTATTGGTGGAGCAGCGGGACAAAGTGGAATGTTATATACTCAATTCCATGATGGCAAATTTAAACCTGCAAAAAAACAACCTTGGCAATCTGATTCAGCTTCAGAAGACATCAATTCTCTTTTCTTTGATGCAGACAATGACGGTGATGTTGATCTCTATGTCGTGAGCGGCGGTAACGAGTGGCTGAGAGCAGGCCCGGAGCTGCAGGATCGACTTTATATTAATGATGGCAAAGGAAATTTCATCAAAGATGAACAGGCATTGCCCAATGAAATTTTTAGCGGCAGTTGTGTTACTGCCAGCGATTTTGACAAAGATGGTGACCTTGATCTTTTTGTTGGCGCAAGATGCATACCCGGTTATTACCCGCTGAGTGCAGGAAACATTTTATTGAGAAATGATTTTGACAGGTCAACAAAACAAAATCGCTTTACCGATATAACCAAAGAGATTGCAGGAGATAATTTTTTCAGGGCTGGAATGGTAACGGACGCGGCCTGGATCGATCTTAATAATGATGGTTGGCAGGATCTTCTTCTTGCAGGTGATTGGATGCCTGTAACTGTTTTTTATAATGAACTGGGAAAAAAAATGAGTGATCAGACGGCATCTGTTGCATTGGATAAAACAAATGGATGGTGGTGCAAAATATTAGCGGCAGATGTTGATCATGATGGGGACATGGATCTTATTGCAGGAAATCTTGGAACAAACACACAATTTAAAGTAAGTAAAGAAGAACCACTGGTTACGTACACCGGTGATTTTGATAACAACGGAAGAATGGACCCTTTGATGACATGGTATATACAACATGCCAGTTATCCGTTTAATACAAGAGATGAGATCACCAGCCAGCTGCCTGTATTGAATAAGAAATTTTTAAGGTATGCTGATTATGCCAAAGCCACCATCAACGATATTTTAACAAAAGAGCAGATCGAAGGGTCAACAAAGTTTTTTTTATATGAAACAAGAACATGTCTCTTTATTAATAACGGGGGAAAGTTTGAAGTAAAAGTTTTACCGCTTGAATCACAATTCAGCATGATGAGCGGGATATTATTCAGGGATTATGATGGAGATAAGAAGGAAGATATTCTTTTAACGGGCAATTTTATTCCTTTCAGGGTGCAGCAAGGTCCATGTGATGCGAATATAGGCGAGTTATTAAGAGGTGATGGCAAAGGGAATTTTGCAACAGCCGGCAGAGCTGAAACCGGTCTATATGTACCCGGTGATGTCAGGGATATGCTGGAATTGAAAACTGTATCGGGTAGTGTGATCGTCATATCAAAAAACGAGGGGGCTATACAAATATTAAAGCCAAGGTATTAATAAGAAATCAATATGAGAATGCTAAGAAATACATTATTGTTATTGTTGATAGCAGCGGCCGGTTGTGGCAAGAAGAAGCCAGATAACAGCGTTACCCCGACAATGTCATTTAGCGACATAACACTGCCAGAAGGAAACAGCGGTAGCAATACCATTGAAGTAACACTTACTCTTGATGTAGCATCTTCAAAAACCATCAGCGTTACATATTTTACTGTTGATGGAACGGCAAAAGCCGGCCAGGATTATACAGCTGTTACCAATCAAACTATAACATTTCAGCCAAATGAAACAGTAAAGAAGATACAGGTGACTGCTGTGGCTGACGATATAAAAGAAGGGGATGAGAATTTTTTTGTTCGTATCGACAATCCTGTGAATGTTATATTGGTGAAAGGTTCAAGTAATATCATTCTTACAAACGATGATACGAAGATCGGCTTTAACAATACAGGTTATGAGGCCGCAACTTCTTATCCGGGTTATACACTTTCATGGAGTGATGAATTTAATGCGACTTCAATGGATGCTTCTTCATGGACAGCTGAAGTAGGGGATGGTTGTCCTTCGCTATGTGGCTGGGGTAATAACGAATTGGAATATTATACCAATCCTCCCAACAATATTATTTTCCAGGATGGCAAAATGATTATTGAATTAAGAGCAGAAAGTTTTGGCGGCAAAAATTATACGTCAGCAAGAATTAAAACACAGGGGAAAAGAACATTTAAGTTTGGACGTATCGATATAAGAGCCATTTTACCAAAGGGAAAAGGCATTTGGCCTGCACTTTGGATGATGCCGCAAAGTAATGTATATGGCGGTTGGCCCCGCAGCGGTGAAATTGATTTAATGGAAAACATGGGCAGCGAGCCGTCGAAAGTTTTAAGTACAATACATTTTGGTCCGGGGCCTAATAGTACTTATATCAGCAGGAATTATACATTGTCATCAGGCGGTTTCAACGATCAGTTTCATGTATTTTCTTTTGAATGGAAATTAGACCAGTTAAAGTTTTATGTGGACGATAATCTTTTTTCAACGATAAATAAAACTGATCTCGGCGGTAATACTTACCCCTTCAATGAGCTCTTTTATTTCATTATCAACCTGGCTATCGGGGGTAATTTTCCCGGCCCACCGGATGCCACCACCCAGTATCCACAATGGTTCATCATTGATTATATAAGAGTGTATCAGTAATAATGATTAAATGAAAGTTTGCTAAATAGTTTATTATGAATGATCTTAAACGTTACATTTTTTTTGTTTTCACACTTGCCGGGAGTAGCTTATTTTTTCAATGTTCTCCTGCACTGCAAAACAAGAAAAGTGTTGAAAAGGATAAAGAAGTAATTTTTTTCGATGATTTTTCAGCAGATACTCTTGACCGCACAAAATGGAATGTAAGGATCACAGGCGGAGTTGTAAACAATGAACAACAAGCTTATGTTGATTCTTCTTTAACTGTATCTATTGTGCATGGAGCCGAGGCCGAAGGTGCAAAAAACGGCGCATTAGTTTTACGACCGAGATATTCACCGGGATTTAAAACAAAAGAAGGAAAGAGTTTTGATTTTATTTCAGGTCGTATTGATTCACGGAATAAAGTTGAGTTCATGTATGGTACTGCTTCAGCAAGAATAAAACTTACTGATGGCCCGGGTTTATGGCCTGCCTGGTGGTTATTAGGAAAAGGAAAATGGCCTGATTCGGGCGAGATAGATATCATGGAATATGTAGGAGAAAATGATTGGTCAGGAGCAGCAGTGCATGGTCCCGGTTATAGCGGTGAAACGCCGTTTGTAAATAAATTTTATTTCACTGAAAACGACCGGGCTACTAACTGGCATATTTATGCAGTAGAATGGACACCCGATAGTCTTGTTTTTAAATACGATGACATAACTATGTTTCGCGTCACCAGGCCGATGGTAGAGCATTTCGGTAACTGGACGTTTAATAATTCAAAGTTTCTCATTTTGAATTTTGCATTGGGGGGCGCCTATCCAGTAAAAATAAATGGAGTGAAAGAACCATATTACGGACTTCCTGCATCAACAGTTGAATTAATTAAAAATAATCAAAGCAAGATGCTGGTGGATTGGGTGAAAATAACAAAGAACTAAAGTGAGCACTATTACCAACTATTGATTTAATAATAATAAAATGAAAATCATATTAACCACACTCACCTTCTTTTTTTTATTTGTTGCGTCTGCCTTTTCACAGGCCAGCATAAGTATGATAGAAACAGGACCTGTTAAAGTTGAGCTGGTTCTGGTTGACAGTAATTACCAACTATTCAGGGGAGGTCAAAAATATTTTATTAAAGGAGCAGGTGGAGGCGCCTATCCTTCACGTATTGCTGAGTATGGAGGAAATTCGATAAGAACATGGGGAACAAGAAACGCACAAACAGTATTGGATTCTGCTTACAAGTATGGCTTGACGGTGTTGATGGGATTGGATGTTTCATCAGAACGTCATGGATTTAACTATGATGATTCTGTGGCAGTAAAAAAACAATTGGATCGGTTGCGGGAAGAAGTTATAAAATATAAAGACCACCCGGCATTACTTGCATGGGGAATAGGAAACGAACTGAATCTTCAATATAAAAACCCAAAAGTGTGGAATGCAGTAAATGATATCTCTAAGATGATACACCAGGTCGATCCCAATCATCTTACAACAACGGTATTGGCAGGTGTCAACAAGACATTGGTTGATTACATTAAAGAAAGGACACCTGATATTGATCTTCTTTCTATAAACACTTATGGCGGGTTATCTGCTTTGCCGCGAACTATTATGCAGTCAGGATGGAACGGCGCATATATGGTTACCGAGTGGGGGCCAACAGGACACTGGGAGGGTTTGCAGACAAAATGGAAATCATCAATAGAAGAGACAAGTAGTGAAAAAGCAGCAGTGTATAAAAGCCGTTATGAAGTTGCTATTGAAAAAAATAAAGATAAGTGCATGGGTTCATATGTTTTTCTTTGGGGTCAGAAACAGGAACGAACACCAACGTGGTACGGAGTCTTTACAGAAAAAGGAGAGGAATCAGAAGTGGTGGATGTAATGCAGTTTTTATGGTCAGGCAACTGGCCCAAAAACAAAGCGCCGCATTTGTATTCATTGAAGGTTAATAATAAAAAAGCGATCGATGATATTTATTTGTCACCAGGCGAGAACTATAATGCAATTGCGGTTGCTGCTGATCCTGATAATGACAAATTATTTTATCGCTGGGAGCTGATGCCTGAACCAACACAGTTAAGTACGGGTGGTGATTTTGAAGCAAAACCCAAATCGATCGATGGATTGGTAATGCCAGGAGAAAATGGTAATGCAACGTTTAAGACACCTGATAAAGAAGGAGCTTATCGTTTATTTGTATATATAATGGATGGGAATAATAACGTGGCTACTGCCAATGTTCCGTTTTTTGTAAAGAGATAAGAAAAACTCTAAGGTGTTCCGCCGGGCTTTCTGAGCTGGGATTATTTATAATTAGCGATTTCAATTAGCTTATTGACATCAAGCACAATTATTTTTCTGCCCTTGGTTTCCAAAACACTAT
>DASTZB010000514.1:0-15805 GCA_035764525.1 Chitinophagaceae bacterium
AAGAAATTCCCAAAAGAAATGATCGGTTGGATATTGTTCCAAACTATACATGCCTTGTGCCGCAGCCACCAATGGCACATTATCTACAATGGCAGAAAGAAAACCGATAATGATCGTAATGATACTGATATTACCAATTGACTTATCTAATGCACTTGCCACTTCAGTAAGGATGCCGGTTGATTGTAACCCAGATACCGCTAATAAAATTCCAAGAAAAAATAAAATGCTTGGTGTATCGATTTTTCGTAAAGCATGGTTAACCGACAGCAATCCTTTTTCTGATTCATCTTTTTCACTATGCACCAGTTCTGTAAGAACCCACATGGTACCAAGCCCAAAAACAATTCCCATAAAGGGTGGCAGATGAGTGATCGTTTTAAAAACGGGAACAAATAATAAACAGGCAATGCCAATAAGGAAAACAGTTCTTCTTTCATTCCTGGTTGAATATAGCTTTTCCTTTTTTTCAGACATTGGTTCCATAGACCCTTTCATTTGCAAGCTGATAACAAGAGCAGGTACAAAAAAACAAACTAATGAAGGCAAGATCGTTTTAATTATAATATTAACTGTAGTGACCTGGTTGCCTATCCATAACATAGTTGTGGTTACATCGCCAATAGGGCTCCATGCGCCACCGGCATTAGCAGAGATCACAATAAGTCCCGCAAACATGAGCCTGTCTGTATGTGAGGGAATAATTTTTCGAAGCAATGAGACCATCACAATAGTGGTAGTGAGGTTATCAAGCACTGCAGAAAGAAAAAAGGTAAGTATGCCAACGATCCAGACTAATTTTCTTTTGTTTGTTGTTTTAATCCGTTCTGTGATGATCTCAAAACCATCGTGTGCATCTATCAATTCAACAATTACCATGGCGCCAAGCAAAAAGAAAAGTATGCCAGCAATATCTGCAAGATGGTGAGCCAAACCTTCAGAAACAAGGTCCTTATTGCCGCCCCATAAAGCATAAATTGACCAGCAGATAACTCCGGTAAGTAAAGCAGAAGCAGCTTTATTAATGTGAATAGAATGCTCAAATGCTATAGCCAAATAACCACCAATAAATACTATAATAATCAGAACTGTCATATTCGAAATTAAAATATGAATTAAGGTAGCCTCTTAGTCTTATAAATTCTTTTATTTAGAAATGTTCAGTATCCAAATATTATATCCGTAATAAAGATCGTAAAACAACCATAGAAAATATAAAAAGATAACACTTGCCGACATTTTATCATCTTGCCATAGCTGGAGGATAAGTGTGAAAAGAATAAGTATGAACGGATATATAATCAAGTAAAACCACTTTAAAGAACGGTACTTAAAAAGCACAAAATTCGAAAGTCCGTTAATGATCATAACAAAAGTCAATAGGAGTATGGGAGCCGAAAAAAAAGATTTGCCCATCGCAAATTGCCTATAAGTTGCTACCCCAAATATTATATAATAAATACCCCCAACAATATACCACACCCTGATAGGAAAGGAATATTTGGGTCGTTTCAGACGTCCAAACCATTTTACTCCTTCTTTGGTAGCTGAAATTGTTTCAATGATAAGAGAAACCAGGCAAAGGCCGATTGTTTTCATGAAAGCAATCCAAATCATAAATAAAGTTAGAGCTAATTGTTATTAAATTCGTTTAATGAAATATATACTGCATTTAATCATCCTTGCAATTTTTGCAAGCTGCAAGCCAGCTGAAGATAAAAGCAAAGATGTTGATTGGGCATTATTACCTTTTGCAAAAGCAGATGAAGTAAATCCTGTTTTGCTTCCAGACACGAACTCAACTTTTCTTTGCCCTGTAAGAAATACAATCGTTCAATGGGAAGAGAAAGATGTGTTTAATCCTGCAGCAGTGGTTAGAAATGATACTATCTTTCTTTTATTCAGAGCAGAGGATAGTATTGGAAAATTTGCAGGCACATCAAGAATTGGTATTGCCTGGAGTACTGATGGTTTGCACTTCAAAAAACATCCTTTTCCGGTTTTATATCCTGATAATGATTCCTCGAAAATTTATGAATGGGAAGGCGGTTGTGAAGACCCAAGAATAGTGGAAGATGAAAATGGAGCTTATTACATGACCTATACTGCTTATGATGGCGATAAAGCAAGATTGTTAATCGCTTCTTCAAAGGATCTCTATCATTGGACAAAGCATGGGCATGTTTTTAAAAATGATACAGCCGAAGTGAATAAATGGAGCAAATCAGGTTCTATTGTTTGCAAATATGAAAATGGAAAAGCCATCGCTGTAAAAATCCATGGTAAGTATCATATGTATTGGGGAGACACTGACATTTTTCTTGCAGTATCTGATGATCTTGTAAATTGGTTTCCTGTTGCTGATGATAAAGGAAAGACCAAAGCAATATTTGGACCTCGTTCAAAAAAATTTGATAGTGATCTTGTAGAATCTGGCCCACCGGCAATGTTAACAGATAAAGGAATTGTTCTTATTTATAATAGCAGAAATGTGCCGTCAAAAGGTGATACAAGTTTAGTGGAGGGCAATTATGCAGCTTCCCAAATTCTCATCGATAAAAACAATCCAACAAAGGTTATTGACAGGATGGATACCTATTTTATGAAACCCGATAAACCGTATGAAATAACTGGCCAGGTGAATCATGTGTGTTTTGTAGAAGGGCTGGTAAATTATAAAGGAAAGTGGTTTTTATATTATGGAACGGCGGATTCGAAGATCGCAGTAGCAGTTAAGTAGTGTATTGTGAAGATTAGCCAATGTGCTGATGTGCTAATGAAAGAATAAAAAATGGAAAGCCCTCATTACCAAATTTGCACTTTATCAAATCGGCTCATTAACTTCGCATCATGTCAATAGAAGTGAAAAACCTCCTCAAAGTTTATGGTGAGCAAAAAGCTGTAAATGATATTTCTTTCAAAGTAAATAAAGGTGAGATCGTTGGTTTTCTTGGACCAAATGGTGCAGGGAAATCCACGACAATGAAAATTATTACTGGCTATCTTGAAAAAACAAGCGGTGAAGCATATGTCTGTGGAATGAATGTGGCCGATCAACCTTTGGAAACAAAAAAGAAGATTGGTTATCTGCCGGAGTTGAATGCTTTGTACTATGATATGTATGTAAGGGAGTATTTGGCTTTTGTAGCAGAGATCCATAAAATAGAAAACCGAAAGGCGAAGATAGAAATTGTGATTGAGTTGACCGGATTGACTGTTGAAAGTAAAAAGAAGATCGGGCAATTATCAAAAGGATATAAGCAAAGAGTTGGATTGGCTGCGGCGCTTATTCATGATCCCGAAGTATTGATCTTAGATGAACCAACTTCCGGTCTTGACCCTAACCAGATAATTGAGATAAGAGATGTAATTAAGAAACAAGGACAGGATAAAACGGTGTTATTTTCTTCTCATATACTCCAGGAAGTAGAAGCTATTTGTGACCGTGTGATCATAATTAATAAAGGAGAACTGGTGGCAGATGATAAACTCAGTAATCTTCGCCAACGTTCTTTATCGTCTTCGAACACAGTGAAAGTAAGTTTCAAAGAATCAATAGATAAAAGCTGGTTAGAGCAATTATCTGCGGCACTATCGGTCAACAAAATTGATGCAAACAACTGGCAGTTAGCGACTGACAATCCTGAACAACTTCGCAAACAAATCTTTGAACTCTCATTGCTGCATAATCTCAACATCGTTTCTTTGCAAAGCGATAGTCAAAGCCTGGAAGATGTGTTTCGTTCACTTACGCAAAAAGCCAAATAGCCCTTCGACAAACCCAAGGTGTCAATTGAAGAATAAAATAAAGAGGAGTAGCGAACAGAACATATAAAAGTGCGACGCAACAAAAGCTTAATAGTAAATCAAACCCTGATAATAAAACCATAAACTGCAAACATTAAACTATAAACCAATCATGAGTTACATTTCCGAAATTTTCGCCAGACAAATTTTAGATTCAAGAGGTAATCCTACCGTTGAGGTAGATGTATTAACGGATGAAGGCGCATTGGGTCGTGCTGCTGTACCTAGTGGCGCAAGCACCGGTATACACGAAGCTGTGGAGTTGCGTGATGATGATAAAAAAACTTATGGCGGTAAGGGTGTGTTGAAAGCAGTGAAAAATGTAAATGATAAAATTGCTCCGGCATTGATCGGAAATGATGTAGCCGATCAGACAGGTATTGATGAAATGATGATACAACTTGATGGTAGCGCTAATAAAGGAAAATTGGGAGCAAATGCCATGCTTGCTGTAAGTATGGCCGTGGCAAAAGCGGCTGCTGAAGAAGCGGCGCTTCCACTGTATCGCTACATTGGCGGTACAAATGCAAAGACGTTGCCGATACCGATGATGAATATTTTGAATGGTGGTGCACATGCTGATAATAAGATCGATTTCCAGGAATTTATGGTAATGCCGATCGGTGCATCAAGCTTTAGCGAAGGGTTGCGCTGGGGTGTCGAAATTTTTCATGCCTTAAAAACTGTATTGAAGAAAAAGGGATTCAGTACTAATGTAGGTGATGAAGGTGGCTTTGCACCAAATATTAAATCCAATGAAGAAGCTATTGAAACAGTATTGACTGCAATCGAAGCTGCAAGTTATAAAACAGGTTCGCAAATTGTCATTGCCATGGATGCGGCAAACAGTGAATTGTGGGATAGCAAAAAGAAAAAATATGTTTTCCATAAAAGTAGCGGTAAGGAAATGACGAGTGAGCAGCTAGTGAAGTTTTGGGAGAAATGGGTGAAACAATATCCGATTGCTTCTATTGAAGATGGAATGGCTGAAGATGACTGGGATGGCTGGAAGTTGCTAACTAAAACTGTAGGCGACAAATGCCAGTTAGTAGGTGATGATCTCTTTGTAACAAACGTTACAAGATTGCAACAAGGAATCGATAAAGATATCGCCAATGCATTGCTTGTAAAAGTAAACCAAATTGGAACGGTAACAGAAACCATCAATGCAGTAACACTTGCTCAGCATAATGGTTACAATACGATCATGAGTCATCGTAGTGGCGAAACAGAAGACACAACGATCGCAGATCTTGCTGTTGCGTTGAATTGCGGACAAATAAAAACTGGCTCGGCATCAAGAACTGATCGCATGGCAAAGTATAACCAGTTGATAAGAATTGAAGAATTGCTGGGTATGTCTGCAATTTATCCGAAAGGAAAGATTAAATTTGGAAAATAAAGTCAATAGTAATACGTAATAAGTTTTAAGTTTTTGAAGAATTATTGACATAAAACTTATCACACAAAACTTACAACTTCTTATGAAATACCTAAACCTCATTCCTGCCTGGTTAAAAAATAAGTATTTTCTTTCAGTATCGGCCTTTATAGTCTGGATACTATTTTTTGATCCAAGAGATATCTTTACCCAAATAGAGCATCGCCGAGAATTAAAGGAATTACAGGTAAGCAAGGCGTGGTACCAGAAAGAAATTGCAAAGGAATCAATTGAGACTGAACAACTTAAGACTAACCCGGCTATAATAGAAAAATATGCCCGTGAGAATTACCTGATGAAAAGGGATAATGAGGACATATTTATAATACCGGAAAAACCCGATGTTAAGAATAAATAAGCGAATCCGGCACAATATGGCAACCCCTGGACCGTTTTAATAGCGGACGTTTCGAAATTCACTCTTTCAAGGACAACAAAATTTTAGGACATCAATTGGATTGCCAATGACAAACTTTACCCCCGAGGATCTTTTATTGTATTTGTACAAGGAGACAACTCCTGAACAAACTACCGCAATTGAAGAAGCATTAAAGAAAAACTGGTCACTCCGTGAAAAGCTTTCTGTTCTGAAAACTTCAATGCAGCGGTTAGATAAGATCAAAGAATCACCACGAACTGAAGTCGTGTTGAATGTTTTGAACTACGCAAAAGAAAAATCCGAACAAACAGTTTAGAGATCCAAACAAATTATTAGCATCATGACTTAATTGTTGTGATGCTTTTTTATTTCAACCTCTCCAGATCTCCCTAAGAGGAGGACACCAACACATAGGTAAATAATATGGGCAATCAAATCTATTGTTATCTTGTCCTCAAAATAACAAGTCTAAAAATCTAAGTCACGCCTTTAAGAGGACAGGGGGTTAATATGACCAAAAAAGAACGTTATCAATTTGTCATTGACTATTTTCAAAAGCATTTACCAGACGCCGAGACCGAATTGGATTACGAAGATCCTTACGAATTGCTAGTAGCTGTAATACTCTCTGCGCAATGCACCGACAAAAGAGTGAACATGACCACTCCTGCTATTTTTAAAAAGTTTCCTGATGTTGCATCATTAAGCAAAACAAATTTTGATGAACTCTTTCCATTCATAAAAAGTATTTCTTATCCTAACAATAAGACAAAACATTTGATTGGAATGGCTAAAATGGTGATGGAAAAATTTGATGGAAAAATTCCTATGACAATTGATGAGCTGATTCAACTACCCGGAGTAGGAAGAAAAACTGCAAACGTGATAACATCCGTTGTTGACAAACAACCGAACATGGCTGTAGATACACATGTGTTCAGGGTCAGTAAACGAATTGGGTTAGTACCTGCATCAGCGAACACTCCATTTGCGGTAGAAAAAGAGTTGATAAAAAATATTCCTAAAGAGTCAATTCACAAAGCTCATCATTGGCTAATCCTTCATGGCCGTTATATATGTGTTGCACGTAATCCCAAATGCGAAGAATGTGGTGTTAGATCTGCATGTCGCTATTTTAGCATAAATAAGGCCGTTTTGCTAAAAGATGGTGATAAAAACCATTTACCAAAAAAGCCAGCAAACTAAAATGCATTTATTAATTTTACGTATATACTACCTATCGTATTAATCCGCACTGTCCTAACTCAAAATTTAACCGTTATTAATTAAGATATGGACATCAAAGCAACTTATACGCCTCTCCATTTCCAAAGTAAAGTGTCTTTTTATCCACTGCTTAGTGTGTTGAAAAGGGCGCTGAACCACGGTTCGTCAGCAGGTGTAAAAAAACTCTATTCAGGTATTATAGAATATGCTGATCAATATCCGGAATTGCAACAGGCAGTCGATGATATTTCTATTCTGGAACCGCATCGTGAATGGATCCAAATGTTACTTAGCATTATCTTTCCTCCAACTGCCAGCGAACATGAAATGCTTTATTCGGTAGGTATCCCGTTCTCTTATACTACAATTTATTCTTCCCGTCTTTTTACTATGTTATTTATTGAACCGGGAACAAAAGATATAAAGATCCCGGACAATCAAACCGGAAGAGACCTGGAGCACGACAGATTAATTGGCGCTTATAATCTCATTCTTAAAAAATATTGCAATTATCATGCTCCTGACTTTGTTTCTTCAATTCATCCTTATCATGATCCGCATTCGGGTTTGATTAAATATATGGAACTGCAATTGGATACCCGGTATATTGATGTAAAATATACAGGAAGCAATTTACCTATACCAGAAGATTTTATCAATAAAAAGGACCACGGGTTACTTTCACTAGTAGAGTTACAGCGTACTATACCCATCGAACAATTTGCATTTGAAGGTATCGTTGTAGGCCGTGTGGTCGATGTAACAGAAACAGAAGTAATCTCCCAAATGAAATCAGAACTGCTGAACCTGAACGCATTTTCTGAAGGTGTTGTTTATCATAAGCTGCAGGATCTTGTTCAATCGCTTATTGGGTTAAAAGACATCAGGATTGGCATTACACCGTTTTTCAAAGTGAACGGCCACTATGTTTTTTCAGAATTACATAACAGCAACAGCCTTTTATTTAAACATTACAAAGCAGTAACGGAAAGAGACACGGTGAATGATTGTTGTCGCGAATTGTTTATGGAAACTGATAAGCCCATTATTTATGAAAAGATCGATGAAGAAAGGGTGAACAATGTTGAATATCTCGGTTTTTATTTTGACCAGGGTTATCGCAGCCTGATCCTGGCGCCGCTAAAACACAATGGAGACCTGTGGGGTATTCTTGAGATAGGCTCTGATCATGAATCAAAGCTTAATTACAAACATATCAGCAGACTCGACGTTGCCATTCCTTTGTTTACCCGTGCTATTGAAAAAAGTGCCGAGTCACTGGACAACCAAATTGATAAAGTGATCAAAGAACAGTTTACGGCTGTTCAACCATCTGTTGAATGGAAATTTACGGAAGCTGCTTATAATTTTATTATACAAAAACAACAAGGCAAAGATCCCAAACCAGAAAGAATAGCATTTGAGTCTGTCTACCCATTATATGGCGCCATTGATATTCGCAATTCATCTGTTGAAAGGTCACAATCTATTCAACTCGATTTTATTGAGCAATTGCAAATGGCGGCGGCTGTAATAAAAAAAGCCCAATCGAATATGGCTTTTCCTTTACTACAGGAAGTACAATTTAAAATAGATAAACATATTTCTGCCGCAAGTGATGTTTTGCTGAGTGATGAAGAGACAACTATTCATGATTTTTTACAAAACCAGGTGGCTTCCATTTTCAAGCATCTGAAGGGAACAGCACCAGCTATACAAAAAGATGTTGATGCGTATTTTGCAGCACTTGATAAAAATATCGGGATGATCTATCATCACCGTAAAGAGTTTGAAGAAAGCATCGCAAAAATAAATGAGCAGGTAAGCCGGTTTGTCGACAGGGAGCAAGTTTCAGTTCAGCAAATTTTCCCTCATTATTTTGAACGCTATGTAACTGATGGAGTGGAGTTCAATATTTATATTGGTCAAACACTTTCACCAAGAAAAAAATTTGATGAATTATACCTGCGCAATATGAGGATGTGGCAACTGACCACATTGGCGAAAGCTTCACGGCTTACAAATGAATTGTGTAAACAGTTAAGCCATCCGATGAAAACAACACAATTGATCCTTGCGCACAGCACCCCTATCTCTATAAGTTTTCGTGCTGATGAAAGAAAGTTTGATGTCGATGGCGCAGGCAATATCCGGTACGAGATCATTAAAAAGAGAATTGATAAAGTGCATATAAAAGATACCAATGAACGATTCACCCAACCAGGCAAGATCTCCATTGTATATATGCAACCGAAAGATGCTGAAGAATATGCAGAGTACATCGAATTCTTACAAAACCAAAAATTATTGAAGCCCGGCATCGAGCATCATGATCTTGAGGAGCTTCAGGGTGTTGTTGGTTTAAAAGGCTTGAGGGTAGATGTCCAATATGAAGATGATACTTCTAAGACTCCCCCGCTTTCGAACATTACCGATGAGCAATTGCTGAAAGGAAAATAATGAGATTTATTAAATACAAAAGAGGATCTTGTTGATATGATCCTCTTTTATTTATTTTACCAGATCAGTAAATTTTTCTTCAAAACAATTGGCCGTATATTTAAGGATATGTTTCCTGACCCATGTGCCTGGCGTTATCCATTATTCTATTGAACGCTTCTTTCCTTGCAAACGAAACTATTACTAAAGCAATACCGGCCAAAAGTATTTGCACTCCGATAAAAAGACTGACACCGATGCCTGTGCCAAGATCGAAGATCAAGACCACCGCCGCTATTACGCATAAAACGCCGGCAATAACAGTAACCCATCGAAAAGATTGATGCTTTTTAAACACTAATCCATCTTCAATGAAGTGTAAACCCAGGAACACCATCCACAATCCAAAGAATATCTCAACAATTCTGATCGTAGTAAATAAGTTCAGCAACATTACTATTCCAAACAGGATCGTAAGGAAGCTCCATAAAAGAGAAGAGAATTCTTTTTTATCTCGATCAGCGGCCATCCACGATATTATTCCAACAAGACCCGTAAATAATATCAATATGCCGATCCAAACAGAGATGCCCTTCAATGCATCGAGAGGGTTATTAAAAATATAAATGCTCAGGATAATCAAAATAATACCCTGGATAAGTGATACCCACCATTTGCGTATTGTTGGTTTTGGCATTGATAATAATTTACCAGTTAAAAAATAGCCACTGCTTTACCTGCAATACTATTCGGCGAACAGATCCTTTGCATCGACTAATGTGGTTTCGTAGAGGCCCCACCAAGTGCAAATGTTAATCCGCCACCAAGGCCAAACTGCAACATAGAAGAGTAGGTCGTGACACCTGCTCCTCCACCACCAGTACCAAAATATAAACCACCACCTGCACCTTGTACAGCTGACATCAACTGACCTTGCAATTTGATGGCCACTTTTTCAGATGCCCAAATATTCGCGCCCAATTTCAAGCCCCATGCAAACTTCGTTGCGCTGTTGCTATTGTTATTATCGGGATTGTCAACATTAATTATACATGCACCTGCCATGAGGCCACCAAAACCTTCAACTTTACTTCCCGGTTTCCTCATATAACGGTTACCTGCAAGCATGATCCAGTTGAGTCCAACATCAAAATTTGTATACTTCTCAGTTAGTAAACCGGGATACCAATAATAGGTAGGAGCAGTAGTTTGCTGGTTCATATAAAGCAGCTCTATGCCCTGAGATGGTTGAGCCATATATTCAAGTCCTACGCCCCATTGAAGACCACCCTTAAATTTTCCGCTGTAGTAATCGCTTGCACTGTAATAGGAATCGAACTTGTCATCAAAAACATATACCGCATAGCCGTTTAATCTTGTTTTTTGTGACATTGCCGGGATAAAAAAGCAGATCAGTAAAATTGAAATGATTGTTTTCATGATTTTAGTTTTTATGGTTAACGATCTTTACGTTCTTTATCAAATTGAGCCATCTGCATATCTATGTACTCTTAACTATCTTTTCTATGCCAAACGAATCGTATGCTATTGACTCAACAGACCCATCAATTGCTGCATTTGGGTCTCATATTTTACTTTTTCAACAATTTTGCTTTATCTAATTGCTTCATTAAAGTGGAAATATAGGTCCTGCTTCCGCTGGCTAAAGAGGAAGGATTAAATATTTCAGACTGCACAGAGAACATTAATTCCTGGGAGGCTTTATCAAATAAATTACTCTGCATAAAATAAGTTTTGTCATTTGAATAATAGCCCGGAGTAGAAACCGTAGAATAATAATGACTATAATAACCAAAAAAAGTTCCAGCCCATGAATAATCGGTCCGCATTGTATAATATGTGCCGCCCGAGTTGTACCTGATCTCATCATTCTTATCTAATAATGAAGCGACGAAAACTGCATTACAATCACTTGCATTTATCTTTTCAATAAGGGCATCTACAGCTGGTGGTTTAGGATCTTTTAGATCTGCTGGTAAAACTTCATAACTTTTAATGGCTTTATGCCCTCTTGAAGTAATGGTAGCTGCTATATCATTTTCCAACCTTACTCTTGCCTCAATATCAGCCGTCATAACAACAACAAAAAAATTATCGTATGCTTTCCCCTGGATCTTTTCTTTATTGACCCAAACACCAGTTGATTCTTTTGCGGATGAACAAGCTGTAAAAAAGACTGCGACAGTCATTATTGAAAACACCCAGGCTCTTTTCATGTTGTAATGGTTTTAATTAAAAATAATGTTTTTCTTTTACTACAACTATAAAAAGAGTTGCTTACGGAATGTATTCGGATTTTATACATCTACATTTAAATTATCTGTCCTATACTTCTGGCCTTTCAGAAAAAAAGATTGCTCAACAAATTGCCTGCGGCACCGCTGCCAGATGGTTTCAATCCCAAAAACTTAGTAAACGCTGATGCTCCCATAATGCCTTTCAGCTTGTCAAAAAGTCCTTTTTGCAAAGGATTAAACTTGGACAGGTAACTGGTAGGATTAGTGTTAGCTAATCCCGTTATATCTTTTTTCTTAGTAAGAAATCCGCTGATGGCATCTGTAAGTTTCGGCTTCTGAGCAGCAGGCAATGATAGTTTACTGATAAGGTCATCAACAATTCCTGTTGTTGTTTTACCTACATCACCAATAGCTGGTGGCTTAATAAAATCTTTTGTAGAAACAGTAGTTTTCGGGACAGTGACTTGTGCATGACTAATGCTGTAGCAAGCAAACAGTGCGAATGCTAAAATGATCTTCCTCATAGTTTAATGTTTTAATGGTTAATGTTTCCGGAAAGCTGAATATACACTTAAAGTTAGGTCATTTCATTCTGCAAAATTTCTGTCTTGTATAAAATAAAAAAACATTTGATTTCTTATAAAAGGTTTCCATCTTTTAATATCAAATGATCTTCTTGCAAATGTCATGGTCGACCAGGTTTTAAATACCAATAAGAAATCAACTATTATCCTCCCTCCGCAAATCCTTCAAATACCGTCATTCCCCCATCTATGAATATACTGGCGCCGGTAATATAATCCGACGCATCTGAAGCAAGGAATACAGCAAGATTAGCAATATCAACCGGCTGCCCAATCCGGTTATAGGGAATAAGTGTCATAAGACTTGCCAATGCCTGTGGAGTACTCCATGCACCTGTATTGATCGGGGTTTGAATGGCGCCGGGGCAAATACTATTAACCCTGATCTTTCTGTCTCCATATTCCTGTGCCAGGCTTTGCATGAACATCCTGATGGCTCCTTTTGAAGATGCATAATTTACATGTCCTGCCCAGGGAATGAGTTCATGCACCGAACTCATACAAATAATTTTACCGCAGGCAGCAGATCGATCTTGCACTACACCACGGCGCAACATCTCAATAATTGCTTCGCGGGCACAAAGAAACTGTCCTGTAAGGTTAACATTAATTACCTTATTCCATTGGTCAAGTGTCATACTATGAAAGGGAGCATCTCTTTGAAGCCCTGCATTGTTGACAAGAATATCAATGGTACCAAATTCTTTGAACATAGCTTTAAACATTGCCTTTACTTCATCTTCATTACTGACATCAGCTTTCAATGTAATTGCCTTGCTACCAAAAGACCTGATCTTATCCGCTACTGCCTCGGCGGACGCCGGATCAACTACATAATTAACGACCACATTGGCTCCTGCTTCGCCAAGCCCAATAGCAATGGCTTCACCGATACCTGAATTGGCACCTGTAACAAGAGCGGCTTGATTTTTTAAAGAAATTGATAACATAATTTATTCCCTTCTAACCTTATTTAATTCGATATTCCTGCAGCTCTATTATACGCACCGACTACCTGGTGACCGTTGATCTGGCTTAATATTAATTGTAATAACTCGTAGTAATAGCGGGCCTGGTTTTCGTAAAGATCATTTTCACCAAGTATCAGATGATGGCTATCTGCGACACCATTTACATAAGCTTCCTGGATCAGATCAACATTATTTTGTGCAAGGATCAGATTCAATTCTGCAAGTTTAAATCTTTCTTTTGCGTTCTTTACCTGGACAAAAACAGTTTGCTTTTCGCTTTCAAACTGATTTGTAAACTGGTTATAATAATCTCTCACTTGCGATGCCTGCAGCTTTCTTTGCTCAACAGCCCTGTTAACATCCATTCCATTAAAAATAGGCACCATAAAATTGACACCAACATAAGAATAGGGCTTCCATCTTTCTCCCTGGAACATCTTGTCGATACCGTTAGCTGCTGGGGTGAAACCGAGGGATCCATCTGCTCCAATCCTGATCTGTTTTCTCGATCGTTCCAGTTTGATCGATTCATCAGCCAATGCAATTTGAGTTTTCAGGATCTGGTTTTCTATTCGTTTTGCCGGATTACTCAATAAGAGTTCCTGCATTATAGGATCGGTTGCGCTTACAATTTGTGGTATAGAAAATAAGTCGGTAAGAATCATACTATCTTTCTCCAGGTAATTCATCTGGAACTGTAATCCAAGCATTGCTTCGGCAAAGCCGTTGCGAACATTTGCCAATTCACTTCGCATCCGGTTGCCAGTAACTTCTACAAGGTTCACTTCTATCTTTATGCCGGCACCTTCTTTAAATTTTATACGGGTAAGTTCTATCAATGTATCAATACGAATAATATTTTGTACAAGAAAAGCTTCCTGCACTTCAAATAGCTTGCATGTATTATACGCTTTATAAATTCCGGCGACCAGGTCGATTTTAAAATCTGCTATTTCCTGCTGCTGCAGTACCCTGTTTTGCAAAGCTATATTATAAGTATTCCTGTAACCCGGATCAAATATAAGCTGGTTCACACTCAGTGTCGGAAACCATGCATTCTTATAACCTATGGGAATTGCATATGGCTCACCAGGAGGAATATTTGAAGGAGCAAGATTGCTTCCTCCTTCAACAAGCAGATTCCGCTTGCTGATATAATATTGAAATGCCGTTCCAAAATTTACTCTTGGGTTATAGAGTCCTGTCACTCTTTTTATGTCCAGGTCGCTGATAGCAGTATCCGTTGATGATGCATTCAGCAATGGATTATGCGCAAAAGCGTATTGCACACATTGCTCTGCGGAAAAATACTTTTGCGCATGAAGTAACTGCGATACTGATAAACAAATTATCACCAGGCATGAATTAAGTATTTGGTGATACGGCTTTCGCATTTTCATTCGTTTTATTTTTGAATGTAAAAAAATCAATAAGCATTCTGTAATTCTGTAGTACCCATAAAATAAAAATTACAACTATCAATACGAGGCAAACAATTACTGCAGTATAATATAACTGGCTCATACTTTTAAAAAAGGCCTGCAATTTTATCATTCCTGTCATACCATTCACAGCTGCCTGGTAAGCCGCATCGGCATCGTAGCCTTTACTCGAATAGAATGACTGCAGCATATTGAACCGTTCCTGGAAAAAAGGATTTGAAGGATCAGCATAACGCAACATGGAATTAAAATTTTCTACTCTTCCCCAATCGACCAAACGACCGCTATCAACTGCTGTGATTGCAATACCCATCAGAAAAGCAACAGATCTGAAATTGGCAACTTTACCAATCTGCTGCGGGGGCACCGATTTTATAGCAATAATTATTACTGAAAGAGCAAGCATACCAGCTCCCATCACGCCAATAAGAGATGGTGTAACTATATTATTAAAACTAAACTCTGTATTCAGTAGTGAAAAAGAATAAGCAGCAAAAGCCACACAACCGAGCCCGGTGATCATTATCCAATAGGCGCTGACCTTTTTTACGATCATAATAAAACTAACGATGACAGAAATAAAAATTACAAGAGCAAGGAAATTGACAAAATGGAAGATATCCTTCATTGGCATTTGTAAAATTCCACCCAGCATTTTTGCAAGCATGGTTAGTGTAAATACAAATAAAACCCCGGTTAGAAAAGAAATAATGAACGCGATGGAAAAGGTCGGGTATTGTAATAAGCGGGTATCAAATAAAGGTTTTTTATGTGTAGCACCACGTATTAGCAATACTGCTCCTGAGATCACGATGACAATGAGTGATACAAGGATCTTTGGATGGCTGATACCCTGGTATTGCTGCCTGTACATAAATGCAAATAGAATAGCCATTATTAATATTGAAAAAGGGATGAGGCTTACCCAATCATCTTATATTTCTTCATTTTTTTCAGTAACGGGTACAAAAAAGAAAGCAACTATAATAACCAGGAGTAATACTGGCAAACTCAGATAGTAAGTGAATTGCCATCCAAAATCTTCAGTGAACACAGCATTAGCGATCAGGCTTACGCTTAACCCTGCAATATTGGCTGCAACAGTGAACAAGGCTCCGATCGTTTTTTCTTTCCCGGCATAAGTAGCCAGGTAAAGCTGTGTAGCCACAGCAATCATAAATCCATTAGCAATGCCTGCAGCGATTCTCGAAGTAAGCAGCGTTGTAAAATCATCGGCTTTAAAAGATACGATCGTTG
>DASTZB010000515.1:0-5772 GCA_035764525.1 Chitinophagaceae bacterium
AAACTACCTGGCAGCAGTAGCAGCTTTGGGTGGCGCTGATAATAATTATGGCAAAATGTGGTGGCTTCCTTAAAAAATTGGAAGTGAACATATAACGATTTTTAAAAAACCGCTTTCATAAGAAGCGGTTTTTTGTTGACCTTTTCAAGATATTAGCCACTAACAAAAAATGTCTTGACAAGCGAGACATTTTTTTTACTCAATCAGGATTAAAAAATCTTAAATCTTTCATGACAGCTTCGTTCCAATGCTTCCCGATCATCTGGATGGGCAATATTGATCAATGCTTTTGCTCTTTGTCTTAGATTTTTGCCAAATAAATAGGCAACACCATATTCTGTAACTACATAGTGCACATGTGCACGGGTAGTAACCACCCCAGCGCCGGGTTTTAAAGTAGATACAATTCGTGAAACTCCTTTTGCAGTACGTGAAGGCAATGCAATTATTGGTTTTCCACCCTCACTCAATGAGGAGCCTCGAATAAAATCCATTTGTCCTCCTACTCCTGAATATTGATAAGTACCGATCGAATCTGCACAGACCTGGCCTGTAATATCAATTTCAATTGCACTATTGATCGCTACCATCTTATTATTGCGCCGGATAACATGTGGATCGTTCACATAATCAATATCCAAAAACTGGAAAGCAGGGTTATCATTTACATAATTATACAATCGTTTTGTGCCAAGTGCAAAGGCAGTCACCACTTTGTTTGGATGGATCCGCTTATATTTATTATTGATGATATCTTTTTCAAAAAGATCAATGATACCATCAGAACACATTTCCGTATGCACACCAAGATCTTTGTGATTGGTAAGTGATTTAAGAACCGCATCAGGTATTGAACCAATTCCCATTTGTATGGTACTACGATCCTCGATAAGCTCAGCAATGTATTGTCCGATCTTAGCATCGGCAGGAGTCGCTTTCGAACTAAAATCCATTTCATATAACGGTTCATCACAATAGATCATGCTATCAAACCGGCTACTATGGATCAATCCATCGCCATGTGTTCTCGGCACATTGGGGTTAACCGAAGCAATTATATGTTTTGCAGTATTCACTGCAGACCGGGCAATGTCAACCGAAACTCCCATTGAGCAATAGCCATGCTCATCGGGTGGTGATACCTGGATCAGCGCCACATCAAGGGGCAAAATATTTTGCTTGAATAACTCCGGTATCTCGCTCAGGAAAATAGGTACATAGTCAGCCAGTCCTTCATTTACTGCTTTACGAACACTTGCAGAAACAAATAAAGAATTAAAATGAAAAATTCCAGCATATTCTGGTTTATCTACATGCAGATCGCCATAAACAGTAATGGAAACCAGCTCAACATTTCTCAAACGATGGGCATGTTTTGTTAACGCTCTTAATAAACAAGTCGGTGTTTGAGCACTGCCATGTAAATACACTCGGTTATTTGATTGAATAACAGAAAGCGCTTCTTCAGGTGTTTTATAAACAATTGGGACCTTCATATTGACGCAAAACTACAAACCAGCGCATCATAAGAAATGATATTTGTATTTATATCAATTGATATAAATCATACTACTAAGTGTTAGTAAAAGAGGAACAGATAATTATATGACGGCCTTTATTTTATTTGGGAGCATTCGCAACAAACCACTCTAAGGCTAACTCATATCCTTTTAATCCCAAACCAAAAATACTTCCTGTTGATTTTCCTGAAACGTGAGAAAGTTTTCGAAAATCTTCTCTTGCATGTACATTGGAAATATGCACTTCAATAACCGGTGTTTTAATTGCAGCAATTGCATCGCCGATGGCTACAGATGTATGCGTATATCCACCGGGATTAAAAATTATACCATCATATTCAAAACCGATCCCCTGCAATTCATTGATCAATTCACCTTCAACATTACTTTGAAAATAATGTAAATGAATATGCGGATACTTTTGTTGCAGTTCACTAAAATAAACGTCAAATGGCTTATTGCCATAAATATCGATTTCCCTTTTGCCGAGAAGGTTGAGGTTGGGGCCGTTGATAATTGCAATCTTCATTTGACGAATGTAATCAAATAAAAAAATACCGATGAGGTAAAAAGTAAACAACTGTGAAGATCCTTATCACTTTTTATGCCGCTATATTCTTATTCGTTAAACCAAAGCAAAATTCTTATCAACCCTTTTTGATCATATCAATAAACTCATCAAACAAATATCTTGAATCATGCGGCCCTGGAGTGCTTTCAGGATGATACTGAACAGAAAAAGCCGGCTTTCCTTTAATTCTTATCCCTTCAATGGATTTATCATTTAAGTTAACATGTGTCACTTCAATATTTTCAGATTTTTTTATTGATTCAGGATCTACTCCAAACCCATGGTTCTGTGTTGTGATCTCAGATTTCCCTGTTACTAGATTTTTCACCGGGTGATTTAATCCACGATGGCCATGATGAAGTTTATAAGTTGATACTCCATTTGCCAGGGCAAGTAATTGATGCCCTAAACAAATTCCGAATGTGGGTTTATTCTCTTTCAATATCTCTTTCAAATTCTCTATTGCATAATCCATGGCTGCCGGATCTCCCGGACCATTGGAAATAAAATACCCACTTGGGTTAAAGGCTTTCAATTTCGCAACAGGAGTTTTTGCAGGAAAAACTTTTACATAAGCTCCTCGTTCAGTCATACATTCAAGGATATGTTTCTTGCAACCATAATCCATCACCGCAATTCTAATCGGTGAAGATGCATCTCCAACTTCATATTCTTTCTCAGTGCTTACCTGAGAAGCTAATTCAAGGCCGTTCATGGAAGGAACTTTTGCCAGCATCTTTTTCAATTCTTTCACATCAAGTACTTCAGACGAAATAATGCAGTTCATGGCTCCCTGTTGACGAACATGACTTACCAATGCACGGGTATCAACTCCTTCAATACAAACGATCTTATTCTTTTTCAAATATTCATCCAAATTGCCTTTGGCTTGTTTTCTTGAATAAGTTTCTTCAAGATTTCTTCCTATCAATCCGCGGATCTTCACCGAATCAGATTCAACATCTGCATCCTTCACACCATAATTACCAATATGAACAGAGTTCATGATCAATACCTGACCATAGTAACTTGGATCTGTAAATACTTCCTGGTAACCAGTCATTCCGGTATTAAAACAGATCTCTCCGGTAGCAGTGCCGATAGCACCAAATGCAAATCCGTGGCAAAGAGTTCCATCTTCCAATAAAAGAATGGCGGGTTGTTGTTGTTTATCTGGCATAGTTAGAAAAAAATAAATTGCGCAAAAGTAAGGAGCATCGGGGGATTTGTAGCCATTAATTTCAACGATTTACCAACATTACCTTGCGGCGGGATTTGCTTTCTTACTTAGCAAATATTTTTCCCTAATAACATCTTCGACATTCACATTGTTGATCTTACTTTCCAACCATGAAATAATATCGAGGTAACTGAAGGCTCTTGTTTCAAGAGGATTGCGTTCATATCTTTTCAATGTTTCCAGCAATTTTTCAAACTCAGGTTTCAATGCATGGGCGCCTACACGGAAAGAACGGCGAAGGAATGCAAATATTTCTTCCTCCACTTTGCTGAGGTTTTGCATTTTCGCCATATAGCGGTAAACTGATTTGATCAAATATTCAAGCAGTTCAAAATTTCCGAGCTCATAATGTGCTATTAAATGCAATAGTCTTGAATAACATTGTAAGTCTGTTCTCAGATCAGCTTTTTCGTTAATGATTTTATTCAGGTAATCAATTGCTTTTTCATTATCACCACTGCCGAAATAGAGACTGGCAATTTTATAATAGAATACAAGTACCCGGTGCTTATCAAGAAAAAGCCCATATTCCTTCAACATCTTTTCAAGAAATGGAACGAGTTTCAGTCCTTTTGTAAAATTGCCTTGCAGAAAACAAAGATTTAGTTTAGCCGTATATAAATAGACATAGGTAAGTATCCTGTTGTTTTCGTGGTCTGTAATAATTGGATGCTTTGTAAAATCTTCAAACCTGCGGATAGACTCTTTCAATTTTGCATGATTCAACAAATTGAAATGTGCTCCCATCAGGTTGTGCATGCCTTTAATGTACATAGCGGTTTCAGCAGTAAGCATCATAGGGTACTCATCAAAAAGATCAACCCATTTTTGTGTATATCGGTAATATTGTAAAAAATCCTGCCGGATAAATGCATACCAGGTATAGCTTTGATATAAATAAAGTTTTTCATAAAAAGAATCTTTCTTAATTCCTTCCGGTAAATACTTTTCAAAATATTCTTTCAGCTCATCAAAATCTTTTTTATTCCTTGCATGACCATGTTGAATATACCAGCTATATAATTGAAGTGAAAGATTGGAAAGTTTATTTACGACAGAGAGTTTTTCATTCACTTCTTCGCTTTCATTTGTCAATTGATCAGCCCTGTTTCGCATACTTCGTGTGATAAAAAGAGCTTCGATCTTTTTCTCAAAAAACAAAACCTGCTGTAAATAGGTGAGCTGGTGATGAGCCTTGGCGATTTCTTTCATTCGATCAAGGAGTTTCAGGCTTTGCAGGTACAGGCCTTTATTGTATAAAATGCGGGCATAGTCCATTTGCTCATGCAACTGGATATCTATATTATTTTCATCGCGGATAATGCGAAGGCTTGCGAGTATCTGTTTATATAAATGTGCTTTGATATTCGAAAGCTGTTGCTTCCTGATCGCTTTATTTTTTTTAAGGAGTGATGCCTCATCATATTCTTTCATGCCATCAAGTGCATCAAAGAGTTGAATAAACTTTAGATCGCCGCCGGGAGTATTCCGCTTTACAAAAAGCTTGAAATTTCTTTTCTCACTCTTCTCAAGCGACTTTATTAATTGAAATAATGTATCGGCCGAACGGTTGGGCATTGTAGTTTTAATTAGCTAAGACCCTTTACAGGCAATGGTTTCAGCACATTTTGGCCTCCCTGCCCAGTGTAAAATACATTCAATTTTGACTTTAACGGGAAATAAAATAGAAATAATTTCGGACAAACAGGCTGTAAGTTTATTGGTTACCGGCAAGCAACACAAAAATAAGCAGCCTGTTTATTTTATCACCTGATAAACGTTTGTATGCCAAATAACAGGGTTTACATTTTTGATACGACTCTTAGAGACGGTGAACAGGTTCCCGGTTGTAAACTGAATACAAAAGAAAAGATCGAATTAGCGCTTCAACTCGAAGAGCTGGGTGTTGATATAATTGAAGCAGGATTTCCGATCTCCAGTCCCGGGGATTTTGAAAGTGTAAAACAAATTGCCGCGATTGTTAAGGATGCACAGGTTTGCGGTCTTAGCCGTGCTGTACAAAAAGATATCGAAGTGGCTGCTGATGCATTGAAGCTTGCAAGGAATCCTCGGATCCATACTGGCATTGGCACTTCCGATCTTCATATCAAAGCAAAATTCAATTCAACAAGAGAAGAGATTTTGGAGAGAGCTATTCAATGTGTGAAGTGGGCAAGAAATTTTGTTGACAATGTTGAGTTCTATGCCGAAGATGCCGGCCGTACTGATAATGATTATCTCGCAAGAGTAGTGGAAGCTGTAATTAAAGCTGGCGCTACTACTGTAAATATTCCTGACACAACCGGCTATTGCTTACCTCATCAATACGGAGAAAAGATCGCTTACCTAAGAAATAATGTTCCCAATATTGATAAAGCGATCCTTTCTTGTCATTGCCATAATGATCTGGGGTTAGCAACTGCTAATTCAATTTCTGGTGT
>DASTZB010000516.1:0-5074 GCA_035764525.1 Chitinophagaceae bacterium
AAGCATATAATAATTCTCCAATTGATTCAATCCCCATTTCTTTCCAAATGGTTTGAATTTTTTTTGGACCAATTCCTTTTATGTTCAGCATTTCAATGACACCTGGCGGTGTTTTTTCAATGTATTCACTTAAAACTCCAAGTTTGCCGGTTTCAAGCATTTCGGCAATTTTCTTTGCAGTACTGTCGCCAATTCCTTTAATTGAAGCAATTTTTTCGGCCGGAGTATCTGCAAGCTGGTTAGGAAGTTTTTCAATATTAAAGGCAGCCGCGCCATAAATTCTTGCTTTAAAAGAATTATCGCCATGAATATCCATGAGCTTGGAAAGAAGTGAAAAATTTTCTGCAATGGCATAATTATCCATAATTGCAATTTAATATTATTCTCTTTTTCATTGGGGAAACACAAGTTACTGCAAAAAAAAAGTCCCCCGCACTGCGAGGGACTTTTATGAGAAAGGTTAACTTACTTTTTCTTCTTAGCTACTTTTTTCTTAGCTGTTTTTTTCTTAGCTGCTTTTTTCTTTGTTGCCATGTGTTTAGAATTTAAATGGTTAGAAATAAAATAACGATAGTAAAAATAGAATTATTATTTAAACTATCAAAAATTTTTTCCACAAAGTTGAATTCGCGATGTTGATTACTTTTTTCAACATCACTCAACTTACAACGTGCTTAAGATTTTTTTCAGTGATGATCATCACTGATGCAAAGAAAAAAACTTTATGCTTCAACAGGAGTTACTGAAACAAATGTTCTGTTGTTCTTTCCTTTTTTAAATTCAACAACACCAGTTGACAAGGCAAACAAAGAATAATCTTTACCAACGCCAACATTTTTTCCTGGATGATAAACTGTACCACGTTGACGAACGATGATGTTGCCGGCAATAGCAGGTTGACCACCAAAAATTTTTACACCAAGGCGTTTGCTTTGAGAGTCACGACCATTCTTTACACTGCCTTCTCCTTTTTTATGTGCCATGAGAAAAAAGTTTAAATTTTAATTTTCAGATTTCTTATTTGTAATGCTATTGATCTTGATCTGTGTGTACAATGTACGGTGTCCTTTCTTTTTACGAAAGCCTTTTCTTCTTTTTTGTTTGTACGCAATCACTTTATCGCCTTTTACATGATCAAGTATTTCAGCTTTTACTTTTGTTTTTATATCAGATCCTAAAGAAACCTTGCCGTCAGCATCAGCCATCAATACTTCGAGGTCAACTTTGTCACCGGCATTGCCTTCAATATGTGGCACATACAAGGTCTGGTCTTTTTCCACTTTATATTGCTGTCCGGCTATTTTTACAACTGCTATCATAGCTTTAAAATTAAGGATGGCAAAGGTAAGGGGAAATGGCTTTCCGGCAAGCAGATTATCAAAGATTTATATTCACACCCGGTCGATTTGAAATGCCTTCTTTTATATTTGCAAATCATCTTAGCTTGCGTTTTACTTAGGGTATGAAAATCAAGTCGTTTTTAGCAAAACCGTTTGCGTCATATATATATAAAGGTATCCGGAAAGGGATGGCAACAGCTGTCGCTGACCAGGAAAATATTCTCCAACAGCTCATAAAAATTGGGAAAGGCACGGAATATGGCAAATCCGTGGGACTGGATAAAGTCAATAATTATGAAGAGTTTAAACAGGCCATTCCTGTTCAGGATTATGAACAAATGCGACCATGGATTGATAAGATAAAAGAGGGGAAGCATAATATTTTATGGAAAGGCCGGCCGATCTATTTGGCAAAAACTTCAGGTACAACAAGCGGGACTAAGTATGTTCCAATTACAAAAGATTCGATTCCCAATCATATCAATACTGCCCGCAATGCACTGCTTTGTTATATGGCTGAAACCGGTAATACAAATTTTGCTAATGGTAAACTGATCTTCTTATCTGGTTCACCAGAGTTAGAAAGAGTAGGTGATATCCCAACCGGAAGGTTAAGTGGAATAGTCAATCACCATGTACCGAAATATTTGCGGTCCAATCAAATGCCGTCGTATGAAACAAATTGTATTGAAGATTGGGAAACGAAATTGAATAAGATAGTTGACGAAACGATCAAACAGGATATGACACTGATCAGTGGCATACCACCGTGGATGCAGATGTATTTTGATGAATTAATAAAACGAAGTGGTAAAAAAGTTGGGGAACTCTTCCCCAACTTCAGTGTGATGGTTCAGGGCGGTGTAAATTTTGAACCATATAAGGCAAAGTTGTTTGAAAGCATCGGAAGAAAAATTGATTGTATCGAATTGTTTCCAGCGAGCGAAGGCTTTTTTGCATTCCAGGATTCTCAAAATGCAGAAGGGCTCTTATTGAACACCAATAGCGGTATATATTTTGAATTTATTCCGGCTTCAGAAATTTATAATGATAGCCCAACAAGACTCTCATTGAAAGATGTAAAAGTAGGAGAGAACTATGCAATGATTATTAGCAGTAATGCTGGTCTTTGGGGATATAATCTTGGTGATACAGTTAAATTGGTTTCCACAGATCCTTATCGATTGGTAGTAACTGGCAGAACAAAACATTTTATTTCGGCCTTTGGCGAACATGTGATTGGCGAAGAAGTAGAGTACAGTATTTTGAAAGCGGCCGAAGAAGAACATATTCATATAACAGAATTTACAGTGGCGCCATTTGTAAGTAAAAACGAAGGCAAATCATATCATGAATGGTTCATTGAATTTGAGAACAGGCCCGGAGATATTAGTTCATTTGCTAATAAGGTTGAAGTCAATCTAAGGAGAAAGAATGTTTATTATGACGACTTGATCAGTGGCAATATCCTTTCGCCGTTAAAGATAACGGCAGTCAGAAAAAATGGATTTATTGATTACATGAAATCAATTGGTAAATTAGGTGGACAAAATAAAGTGCCGAGGTTGAGTAATGATCGTAAAATTGCAGATGAGTTGGCAAAATGGAGCGAAAGTAATTAACTGATCAAAGCTGGCTATAAAATAAATGAAAGTCTTATTTGAAAATACTCCTTCTGAATCTCCTGCGACAAAAACGCAGGGAAACGAAGGCAGCGTGAAAAGAATAGCCTTATTTGGTTCTACCGGTTCAATCGGTACGCAAGCATTGAACGTAATTGCAGCTAATCCCGATAAATTTTCTGCTGAGGTGCTTACCGCTCAAACGAATGATGACTTACTTATTCAGCAAGCATTGCAGTTCAACCCAAACATTGTTGTTATTGGAGACGAAAGCAGGTATCAGAAAGTTAAAGAAGCATTAGCATCTACTGATGTAAAAGTCTTTTGTGGTGAAAAAGCATTGGAAGAAGTGGCAGCAATGGATTGTTATGATCTGATGCTGGCAGCTATTGTTGGTTTTGCAGGATTAAAACCAACATTGAAAGCAATTGAAAATAGCAGGACGATCGCACTTGCAAATAAAGAAACATTGGTAGTTGCCGGTGATATCATCATGCAGCGGGCAATGGAAAACAGGGCACCGGTTATTCCTGTTGATTCAGAACACTCAGCCATTTTTCAATGTCTTGTTGGGGAAACAAGAAATCGTATAGAAAAAATTATTCTTACTGCGTCCGGGGGTCCTTTTCTTGGCAGGAAACCAAATTTTTTGGTGAATGTAAAAAGAGAACATGCATTGCAGCATCCTAATTGGAGCATGGGTGCGAAGATCAGCATTGATTCTGCTACGCTGATGAATAAAGGACTTGAGATGATCGAAGCGAAACATTTGTTCAATCTCCGGCCCGACCAGATACAAGTGATCATTCATCCGCAAAGTGTCATTCATAGCATGGTGCAGTTTGAAGATGGGAGTATAAAAGCACAATTGGGAATGCCTGATATGAAATTGCCGATCCAATATGCATTGGCATTTCCACAACGAATACATAACAACTTTCCGCGGTCTGATTTTAAAAAAATGAATACACTGACTTTTGAAGAACCGGATATCCGGACATTCCGCAATCTTGCCTTATCAATGGAGGCATTGAACAAAGGAGGCAATTTACCATGTGTAGTGAATGCTGCTAACGAGATCGCCGTTTATGCATTTTTAAAAAACAGGATCGGTTTTCTTGAAATGACCGACCTGATAGAAAAAACGATGCAGCACGTCAGCTATATTGATAAACCTACGTTGGAAGAATACTTTGAAAGTGACGGAGAAGC
This sequence comes from Chitinophagaceae bacterium, assembly GCA_035764525.1. Taxonomy (GTDB): domain Bacteria; phylum Bacteroidota; class Bacteroidia; order Chitinophagales; family Chitinophagaceae; genus VBAS01. Next base: position 4,175 of record DASTZB010000516.1, read on the forward strand.
AAGAAGTTTCGCCGCTGATGTAATTAAGTTATAACCCCTTGACCCCCTTTAAAGGCATTTAAAAAAATTCTGTTTTCACTAACTATTTTTAAGAGATATTTGCAAACATTTTAAACTAAAAGTCTGCCCCGGCGGATATGTGTAAATTATGATGATATTAGCCATCGACTGGAGTGCGGTACCAATTCAAGCAGCACAATTTATTCTTTCATTTTCAATTTTGATCTTGCTACACGAGTTCGGCCATTTTATTACTGCAAAATGGTTCGGTTGCCGGGTTGAAAAATTCTACCTCTTTTTTAATCCATGGTTTTCACTTTTTAAAAAGAAAAAAGGTGAGACTGAATATGGAATAGGATGGATACCATTGGGCGGTTATGTAAAAATATCGGGCATGATCGATGAAAGCATGGATAAAGAACAAATGAAACTGCCGCCTCAGCCATATGAATTCAGAAGCAAACCTGCATGGCAACGACTGATCATCATGCTGGGTGGCGTTATTATCAATGTCATTCTTGCGATCGTGATTTTCATATTCATCCTTTGGGTATGGGGAAAAGAATATATGCCACCATCAAGTGCAAAATATGGATTGACTGTTGATAGTCTGGCAAAAACAGTAGGCTTGAAGGACGGGGATTTAGTTTTAAAAGTTGATACAAATACAGTGAAAGATATTACTTCGTTAAAAGGCCAGATAGTTCTTAAAGAAGCTACTTCTTTAACAGTGAAGCGTGGTGACAGCTTAATCAATCTTCAGCTTTATGATGGTTTGATCAGAAAACTAAATACCCGGAGCTCCGGATATTTTGCCAACATTCGTTTCCCTCTAATAATTAAGAGTTTTCCAGAGGGATCTATTTCAGAAAAAGCCGGCTTACTTGTAAACGACCGGGT
>DASTZB010000517.1:0-6109 GCA_035764525.1 Chitinophagaceae bacterium
GGAATAGCTTTTTCTACTTTGCTTCTGATAGTAATGCTTGATGTACTAGTCGTAATGCTTGCAGTTATCCTTTTTCCGTTTTTATGGAAAGATTGACGATCTTTTATTCAAAATTCCATGATGATTGTTCCCTGTTCATTATTGCTTTCCCCTTATTTTTGCAATCATTTTAATTGATCGCTGCGCCTGTCGCAGTCTTCCTATGACGAACCACAAATTTTTATATGCGTAAATCCTGGTGGAAAATTCTGGGTGTTCTTCTTCTCGTTTACACATTTATTGCGGGATTACTTATTGAGGTACCCAGAAATCCGCAATTGCAGGAAACTATCCGTAACCTTTTCTTTCATGTCTGCATGTGGTTTGGCATGATGATCTTGTTTATTGTTTCATTTGTTCGTGCCATCATGTATTTAAGAACAAGCAAACATATTCATGATATAGCATCGCGTCAATATGCCGGAGTAGGTATATTATTTGGTGTACTCGGTTACTTAACAGGCGCTATTTGGATGAGCTATACATGGATCGATTCAAATAAATCTGTTTTCAATTCATTTGATACCATTGCCCGTGAGCCAAAACTGATCGGCGCGGCCATTGCATTGCTTGTGTATGCAGCCTATCTGGTATTGAGAGATTCGATCCAGGATATAGATAAAAGGGCAAGAATCAGTGCTGTTTATAACATCTTTGCATTTGCAATGCTTTTTCCTTCCATTTGGATCATTCCACGATTATTAGATAGCTTGCATCCTGGCGGCAGCGAGGGAAACCCTGCACTTGATCCCGGCAGTGCATCCGCAAATATGCGACTCGTTTTTTATCCCGCAATAGCGGGATGGACATTGATAGGTGTATGGATCGCTACGCTTAAGATAAGGATGAAAATTTTATACGAGCAAAAATTGTCACAATGAAAAAATTGATCTCCATTTTCACTTTACTTTTTTTTTCATTCTTTGCAAATGCACAGGATGTGGAAATGGCTGATATAATGAAGGAAAATGGAAAGATATATGTCGTAATCGCCGTTATGCTGACAATACTTGCAGGGCTTGTATTGTATCTGGTTCGCCTTGACAGAAAAATTTCTAAACTGGAAAAAAATAAATAACCTCATTTCTTTAAATTAAATGCTTGCCATATGTCTGACTATAGTTTTTTCGGGGCGGTTTCCAAAAGTTTTGATAAAGCCGCTAAGTTTACTAATTGCGATGAAGGTGTTCTTGAACAAATAAAGCAATGCAATGCCGTTTACCGGATGAACTTCCCGGTAAAGATCAACGATAAGATCGAAGTTATTAAAGCTTACCGTGTTCAACACAGTCATCACAAAACACCTTGCAAAGGTGGTATTCGTTTTTCTACATCCGTAAATCTTGATGAAGTGATGGCACTTGCAGCGTTGATGACTTTTAAGTGCGCCATTGTAAATGTTCCTTTTGGTGGTGCTAAAGGCGGTATCAGTATCGATCCTAAAAAATATACTGCTTATCAATTAGAAAATATCACAAGACGCTACACGGCCGAGTTGATCAAGAAAAATTTTATTGGCCCCGGTACCGATGTCCCGGCTCCTGATTATGGTACAGGTGAAAGAGAAATGGCCTGGATACTGGACACATATACTTCTATGCGTCCTGGTGAAATTGATGCCGCTGGTTGTGTGACTGGCAAACCCGTTACACAAGGAGGCGTTCGCGGAAGAAGAGAAGCAACCGGCCTTGGTGTGTTTTACGGCATACGTGAAGTATGTAAAATGCAAGAGGTGATGGGAAAACTTGGTTTGTCAACTGGTGTAGAAGGCAAAAGAGTTATTGTACAGGGATTGGGTAACGTTGGATATCATGCTGCAAAATTTTTCCGTGAAGGCGGTGCTAAATTAGTTTGCCTTGCAGAACATGATGGAGCTGTTTTTTGTGAAGATGGATTAAATGAGGAAGAAGTATTTCAGTATAAAAAGAAAAATGGTTCAATAAAAGGATATCCGGGAACAAAATTTATTCCTACAAGCGCCGAAGCATTGGAGCTGGAGTGTGACATTCTTATTCCCGCAGCATTGGAAAATGTCATCAATGGTGAAAATGCCCCAAGAGTAAAAGCAAAAATAATTGGTGAAGGTGCTAATGGACCACTAACTCCTGAAGCTGATGAAGTTTTTATACAAAAAGGAACGTTGGTAGTGCCTGACATGTATTTGAATGCAGGTGGTGTTACTGTAAGTTATTTTGAGTGGCTAAAAAATCTTAGCCACGTACGTTATGGCCGAATGGAAAAACGTTTTACTGAAAATCTGAATGCTCATATACTTGGCACCATTGAAGATCTGACGACAAAAAAAGTAAGCCAACGTGAAAGAGATTTTATCATGCATGGTCCTGAAGAAGCTGATCTTGTTTACAGTGGTTTGGAAGAAACAATGATCACCGCTACACATGAGATCATGAGTACTTGGAAGAGCAATCCTAAAATACCTGATATGCGTACCGCGGCTTATGTTGTTGCTATAAATAAAGTAGCAACCAGCTATGCTGAACTCGGTATTTTCCCATAGAATAAACCAATGCTAACTGCCCGATCCCTTTCATGTACATGAAGGGGATTTCTTTTGCAACTAAGAATTGTCATACCCAAATCGGCATTTGCTGAATTTCTTTTAATTCACCGCCAGTTTTTTCCCATGCATAAGTAAAATGTCCATTTGTAATTATCAGAAAGGCGGCCGGCATTGAAATATTATATCTTAACACCTGGTACAAAGCCTTCTCATCGAGGTTAATTTCACCGCTTTTACATTCTATCAACATCCATGGTTTGTGATCACGGTCATAAACAAGTATATCAAATCTTTTTTTAAGGTCGCCTAATAGAATTTCTTTTTCTACTGCTATCAATTCTAAAGGATATTTCAACTCTTGCACAAGAAATTGAATAAAATTTTGCCGTACCCACTCTTCTTCATTTAGTAATAACCATTGCTCCCTGATAAAATCAAAGATCATTTCTTTGCCATTCTCCTCCTTGAATCGAAATACCGGCTCGGGATAATTCACTTTTATCATAAAACAAATATAGACCACGGACGACTGACAGTAGACGATAGCAGTTGAAATTCGCAGATTCTATGTGAAATTGTATCTTCATAAACAATATGGCATTTAAATTTGAACAATTAAGAGTCTGGCAAGCTGCTCTTGCTTTCGGAGAAAAAATTAATGTTATGGCTGATGATTTTCCAAGAAAAGAATTGTTCAATCTAAGCAGTCAAATAAGGCGTGCTGCTGATAGTATCGGTCTTAATATCGCTGAAGGTTCCACCGGGCAATCAAACGCAGAACAAAAGAGATTTTTAATATTTGCAAACAGATCAACTCTTGAAGTAGTTGCCTGCTTAATTAAAGCAAAACTTAGATCATATATAGATGAAAATGCTTTCCAATTACTTTATACAGAAGCAGAGACTTTGGTAAAAATGATCCAGGCATTTATTCAAAAGCTGAATTAACTATCGTCAGTCATCTGTCGTCTGTTGTCAAAAAAAATAAAATGAAGACCAAAGAAGAGATAATACAGAATTGGTTGCCAAGGTATACCGGCCAAAAACTTGAAAAGTTTGGAAGTTATATACTGCTTACAAATTTTAACAACTATGTTGAAAAATTTGCAAAGTGGAATAAAGTAAGAGTGGTCGGCAAAGGCAAACCCATGCAATGCGCTACAAAAGATGATATCACAATTATTAATTTCGGAATGGGAAGTCCCACGGCTGCGACGGTAATGGATCTGCTGGCAGCCATTCATCCAAAAGCAGTTTTATTTCTTGGTAAATGCGGTGGATTAAAAAAAAGAAACAAGCTTGGTGATCTTATATTACCGATCGCAGCTATCCGCGGTGAAGGAACAAGTAATGATTATTTTCCGGCCGAAGTACCTGCGTTACCAGCATTCGCATTGCAAAAGGCGGTTTCCACAACTATCAATGAATATGAAATCGATTATTGGACAGGCACTGTATATACAACTAACAGAAGAGTATGGGAACATGATGAAAAATTCAAAAAATATTTGTTAGATGTCAGGGCCTATGCAATTGACATGGAAACTGCAACAATTTTTACAGTCGGCTTTTTTAACCACATACCAACAGGAGCTTTATTACTTGTGAGTGATCAGCCAATGGTGCCGGAAGGAGTAAAAACAGAGGCAAGTGATCGGAAGATCACGTCAAAATTTGTAGACTCACATTTAAAGATCGGCATTGATTCATTGAAACAATTAATTAACAAAGGACACACTGTCCGTCATCTTCGTTTTTAAAATCCTTATTGATGAAAATATACATATTAGCCTCATTTGCTTTTATCCTGGCTACCACAACAAATAAATGCAAAAACAAAAATGGAGGTTCTGTTTATAAAGGAAAATTAGAAGTAAAGGGTATGTGCATGAACTACACGATCAAACTTTTGGAAGGAAATATAGATACTTCAAAACTTGTGGCAGAATGGAAAAACGAAATGACAGGTAAAATGCATAACAATGTTTTTGCATTAGGAAGTGTTTGCAATTTTCCACCTACTATGAATGAAGGCGATGAGTTTTATTTTACGATTGATACGACCTATGTTAGCAATTGTGCAGTTTGTCTTGCTTATTATCCAAAGCCGGCGAAAAGTATTGCCATAAAAGTGGTGAATAAATAATGTTGCCTCTACTCCGAATAAATGATCTTTCAATCGATTTTGTTTCAGAATCAGGAATAACTTCTGCATTAAAAAACATTTCTCTTTCTATCGATCGGAGCCAAATATTTGCGATTGTTGGTGAGTCAGGATCCGGCAAATCTGTAACAGTGCTTTCAATTCTTCAATTATTATCAAATTCAGCAAAATTTAAAAGTGGAGAGATTATTTTTTCCGAAGATGGAAAAAATGAAATTGATCTGATCGGGTTATCAAACAGGGAATTACAAAAAATTCGGGGCAATAAGATCGCTATGATCTTCCAGGAGCCAATGACATCGATGAATCCTGTATTCACCTGTGGTGACCAGGTTGCAGAATCATTACAACTTCATAAAAAGATTTCTTTCGCAGAAGCAAAACAACAGGCAATAGAATGGTTCAGAAAAGTAAAATTGCCGGAACCGGAAAAAGTCTTTTCAAAATACCCGCATCAACTGAGTGGAGGTCAAAAGCAACGGGTGATGATCGCAATGGCAATGTGCTGCAAACCTTCTTTACTAATTTGTGATGAACCAACAACTGCATTGGATGTAACTGTTCAAAAAAATATTTTACAGCTGATAAGAGAATTACAGGAAGAGCAGAAGATGGGAGTCATATTTATCACACACGATCTTGGCGTAGTAAGCGAAATAGCCGATACGATTGCGGTAATGTATAAAGGCGAGATTGTTGAAACCAATACTATGAAAGAAATCTTTGTAAACCCGCAACATCCCTATACAAAAGGCTTGCTTGCATGCAGACCAGTATTTCATAAAAAAGGAGAAAGATTACCTGTTGTTAGCGATTTTCTTAAGACAATAAGCGATGGACAACAGGCAATAGTTAAACCAGGCAAACCTGGTGCTGCACCTGTGCTCAGCGATCAATCGCCAACCGTCCTTCTCTCAGCAAAAAATCTTTCAGTTTGGTTTCCCGTTAAAAAAAATATTCTAGGCAAAACACTTTTGTTCACGAGAGCAGTGGATGACGTTAGTTTTGATGTACTAAAAGGCGAAACACTTGGCCTTGTTGGTGAAAGTGGCTGTGGGAAAACAACGTTGGGCAGAACGTTGCTGCGATTAATAGAACCAACCAAAGGCGAAATAATTTATGATGGCAATGACCTTACAAAAAAAACCCGTGACGAAATAAAACCTCTTCGAAAAGAGATTCAACTTGTTTTCCAGGATCCATATTCATCTTTAAATCCCCGTTTAACTATCGGCTCCGCGATCGCCGAGCCTTTAAAAGTTCATGGTCTTTATAAAAATGAAAAGCAACGAAAAGAAAAAGTGATCGCCCTGCTTGAATAGGTAAATCTCGATTCCTTACATTTCAATCGCTATCCCCATGAATTCAGCGGGGGACAACGACAA
>DASTZB010000518.1:0-12518 GCA_035764525.1 Chitinophagaceae bacterium
CCAATACCGAAAAGAAATTCTAAATGCAACGGTGCTTATGGTAGAAGGCAAACTACAGATTGAAGGAGAAGTTATTCATGTGATCGTTACCCAATGTTATGATGTATCAAAGCTGTTACGTCCTTTTACAAAAACAGGTGAAGAAGAACACTCGCTATTAACGGTTTCTCGTTCCGACAAGAAACCAGACCCACCCCCGCCGGGTCGAAACAAAAAAGAATCCAGTCAACAAAAACTTTTCCCGGATGGAAGAAACTTTAGATGACCACTTAAAGTAATTTAAGGATGATCACTTTCCAAACCGCCCTATATAATGTAATATACCTTGACCAGGAGTTTGGATGGGAGCTTTTTGAATCAAACATCCACCAAGAACCCTGGAAGGCAATGCTGCAATTTGATTCTTACGAATCGGAACACCCAAACTGGTTCGCTACAATGAGATTGATTTTTAAAGATGAGGTCGTAGAAGAGGATTTATTCGATACTTCTGTGATTCCATATCCTTATTAAAGAGTTCCTGGATCATCGTATACCACTTTTGTGGTATTACATTTTTATCCACTTGCTATATGTCAATTTCTTAATTATTCATTTTCATCATCTTTCATTTTTGATATATCTTTCATTAACCTTTACCATTATCCTAACATGAACCTGAAATTTTCAGCCTTATCACATGACGCATTAGTATGGAACAACGAATTACCTCTTTCATTTAAAGGTGTACGTCTTCCGGGTAGCACCGTCTCAACATCCGTCGGTGAATTTGGTTCAATATGCATACAAGAATACTCCACAGACAACTTTGCCATTCGGTTTAATGTCTTTGATTTGCTTCAACGATTTGTCGCAAAAACATTTTCTGAAAAAAAAGGAATATTTAGCAAGCTGATTTTAAAAGGCAGAATAACTAACGAAATAGACAACGTTACAGAACGAACGCTTTATCAAAATCAGTTTTCTTTATATAAGACTGAAAGATCAATGGTCACAGAGGTATACGAAAAAAATATTCATATCAGCTTCGATACTTTTTTCTCCAGGAGTTTTGCGGGCCAGTTGCTCCACCTGTTTCCCGGTTATGATACTCACCCAACCAATCCTAAATGGGCCGATGCAGAAACACTGGAAATTGTGCAGGCCTTTCTTCGCTGTAAATATGATAAAGAAATTCGACAACATTATTTTGAATCTCGTTTAAAGGATCTTTTGTTGAAATACCTGGTCTTGTCCGCGCATGATTCTCCTCTTGAAAAAGAACCTACAGAAAAAGAAATAGAAGCGATCAATAAAGCAGAACAAATTATCAGTTCAGATATTGCTGTTCATAGATCGATCCCTGACCTCGCCAAAAGAGTATTGTTGAATGAATTCAGATTAAAGCAACTTTTCAAAAAAATCTTCGGCGCAGGCCCTTACGAGTACCTTATGAAAAAAAGGCTTACGAAGGGAAAAGAGCTTTTGGAGCAAGGACTTTCTGTAAAAGAAACCGCCGCACAGGTCGGTTATCGCCCTTCTGATTTTACCACTTCATTTCGCAATCATTTTGGTTTTCCACCAAGCGCAATAAAAAAACGAAACTCATAACCAATCATCATCCTTTTTTCAAATAAGTCATTCCCTTTATTCAATATGATGAATTTGGATGGGCGTTATGGTTATGGGACTTTAGTGCAACAAAACTTTCTCTATGGCAAAATCACGATTCAGACCCGGCTCAGAGATGATCGCTCTCTTGTTTATCTTCTTGTTTACTTACACATCAGTAAGTAAGTTATTGCGGCTGGATAATTTTATCGCCACCCTCAGGAGATCCCCGTTGCTTGACCACTGGGCCGGTGCTATCGCCTGGTTTATTGTTCTTGCCGAATGGATAATTGTTTTGCTATTAGTATATGCTCCATTACGATTGTGGGGAATCACTGCTTCATTGATCATAATGCTTCTTTTTACATTTTATATTGGTTATATGATTGTTGCTGCTTCCTCGCTTCCATGTTCATGTGGTGGCATCTTACAGGAGTTATCATGGAAAGATCATTTTTTGTTGAACATTTTCCTTTCGATCCTTGCTGCTCTCGGTATACGCGGTGAAAACAAAAAATTAAATGCAAAACACTCTACACTTGTCTAAACGATTTATTGCAATAAACAGGCTAAGCCGAAAACCTGTAGAAACGAGTAGGCACCAATTCATTTATTAAATTATCTTTTATGAAAAAGTATCTCAGCCTTATGGCAATTGTTTTGGCTCTTGGGCTGTCTGCGTTTACAACAATAGCTGCTAAACACAGATCGGGAAATAAGCCAACCACAACTTATGATTGGTACGCGGTTGATTATAGTTCCAATCCAAACGGGGAAGTTCCTTCCGGAGCGACAAAAGTTTTTGATGATTATACCCAGGCAGAGGCACAGGCGGACGATGGGTGCACCAATACTTTTCAAAAGCATTGCTTGAGAGGCTTCATTACCGTTCCGGCTTTTCCAACCACTGCTTATGATGCATCTACCCCTAAACCAAATTGATCAAAATTCCAGAATCATTAGGAACAGTCAGTTTTCAACTGGCTGTTCCTATACATAGTCTGTTATTTCTTTTTTTCCCGGATCACCAACACGGGAACCTCTCTCTCTTCAAACTTTAATATCACGTTATTTCTCAGCAACTCTTTTCTGAGATTCTCGATATCGTGATAGTTAATATATTTTTCTCTTATACGAACATTTATGTCGTCTGGCACCCCTGTTTCATCAAAAACCGGGTAATAATACTCCAACCTGCTTTTTACAAGCATTATAAACTGGCCAAAGGATTCTATGGCATGACCTGCCGGATCTTCCCGGTATTGTTTTCTTATTCTCCCGCAATCATTGCAATTCTTTAGCACAACACTTCTTATTTTTCTTTTTTCGATCCTGGCATCAAGATCAAAGTATCTGTTCAGGTCCTCCTGCATTATTTGATAACGTTGCTTCTCTTTCGAAACAGGAAGTATAAGTTCGTAATTATAGCTGTTGGATTTTAGCCAGTCATCAAAAAGATTTGGGTCCGAAGGACAGAAATAGTTGGAACTGTCTTTTGTTTCAAATATCAAACCATAGTTCGTATAGAGATTATACAAATTGTATTCCTTGTAGGCCTTTCTATACAAATCTGCAATAGCAGAACATGTACTGCTCATCCGTACACTCTTCTTATTATCCGTATAAGCAATTTCGCAGTTACCTGCATCAATAGTATCACTGCAATTGGAGATGGCGGAAAAGTAAACGAATTCTTTTTGCCCGGTCAGTGAACCGTATCTGGCTATTGTAACGTCTCTCAGGCTTAATTCTTTTCCGTCGAGAAAATCCCTGATATGATCATGGGTGATATTATATTCCCCTGAAAAATATCTTACAATTCCGGCACTATCTATCCAAACTGTATACGGATACCCATCCAACGGGAACAAACCTCTGAGTGTTTTATCTCCGGTTACCATCGGCAAATCGGGTATCCTGATTTTGTTTCTTTTGCTGAAAAAACGCTGCGTTGAATCTTTGCTTTCTCTGTTTACAAGGATGATCTGCATTTTCCCGGCAAATATTTTTTGCAGTGAATCAAGCTTGGAAAATGACTGGATACAAGCTGTGCAGGAATGATTCCAAAAATCAATGAGCACAGCTTTTCCCTTGAAATCGGATATTGCCAATTGCGGCAAAGAATAATTCATAATGTTTCCAATAGTTATCTCTGGAAACTTATCACCGGTATGGATCACTTGTGACGATGACGCAATACTATACGAGAAATGAAAAGTCAGCACCAGGATTCTTATCATGACGCAATAATTTATCACTGTAAAAAAATTAAAAAGAAATTGACAGTTCTTACAAACCGTTTAAGTGTTTTTGAGATCTCAGTATCCGGGGTTCTGTCCCAGGAATGGGTTTAGTTGTAATTGGATCAGTGGGATCGGATACAAAGCATCTGTCGGTTGCCAGTTCGGAGCCTTTGCTATTGTTAATACTTCGTCAGCGGTCTTGGTTCTTTTCAAATCGAACCAGCGATGACCCCATTCTGTAAATAACTCTGTCCTTCGCTCTTTTGCGATCGCAATTAATAACGAAGATTTATCGCTGGCGGTAGTACTGGCCAATCCTGCCCTTGTGCGGATAATATTAATATCCGGTTCTGCACTGTTTGGTCCAGCTAATTTGTTTTGCTGGGCTCTTGCCTCTGCACGAATTAAATATTGTTCAGACAATCTTAACACCACATAATATTCTGTCGCTTGTGTTGCCGTTCTCGATTTGTACTTAAAAGGATAATAATAGTTAACTGGTGGATTCGATACAGTATTCACCCCGATCCAATTCATTCTTCGCAGGTCACCAGCTTCAAAGGAATTCATTAAGAAATTGGTCAGCACATAACGGGGTCTCGCCGTTCCTGATGAAGGTATAAATGTGGCGCCTTCAGAAGTATTATTGTTATCTCTAACAAGTTGCCAGATAGTTTCAGTAGATGATGGCTGAAATACTGTAAGCAGGTTGGAAGGCAAAGAATAAACACCGGAATTAATTACCTCTGTAGCCTGCGCTTCAGCATTTGCCCAATCCTTCAGGAATAAATAAGCTCTTGCCAATAGTGCAGTTGCTGTCCATTTATTCGGTCTTAATCTTCCATTGCTGGGGTAGGCTGTTGGCAGGTTCATCTTCGCTTCTTTCAAATCACTAATGATCTGCTGATAGATCTCAGCTTCGGGTGTGCGGGACATGGTTTGATTCATTTCATAGTTAGTACTGAGTGCCAACGGAACATCACCAAACATATTCACAAGATAGAAATAATGAAGTGCTCTGATCACCAGCACTTCTCCTCTCAGTTGTCTTTTAATATTATCGCTGACAGTCGCAGATTGATCCAGGCCTTCTAATATCGCATTCGCATGATAAATTGCTTTGTAAACATGCGACCACAAATTTGTGTTGACATTCTCATTCTTTGGAACCAGGCTATTGGTGGTAAATCCATCAATATCCGGGTCCGAATTGGTATTATAGATCTCATCAGCAGAAAGACCAGAAAAAACGGTAATACCTCCATTGGCTGGATACAATGACGCAGTTACCATCAGGCTATGTAATCCACTTACTGTTGATATCGCTGCCTGGTCGTTTTTGAAAATTTCGGAAGTTTGAATTTGATTTTTAGGTGCAGGAATGTCAAGAAATTGTTTGCAGGACATACCTGTAAACAAGAGCAAGCTTATAAAGATCCATTGCTCGTTATCCTTATATTGAAATTTGATTTTCATATTTTATAAGTTTAAAAATTGAATTGAAGACCGGCCGAAATTGTTTTTAATGGCGGTTGTACAAGGATGTTTTGCGTCTCAGGGTCTGAACCAACATAATCCGTGATCACAAATAAATTCTGGCCCTGCACGAACACACGGCCATTTTCAATATGAACTTTTCTTAACCATTTGTCGGGAAGCCGGTAGTTGATACTTAAATTCTTTAAACGGATGAATGATGCATCGCTGTAAATTCCATCGGAAAGAGTTAAGTAATAAACACCGAAGGCTGCAGGTCCTCCATAAGTACTGGTGTATTTCTGAATACTGGCAATATCTCCGGGTTTTGTCCATCGGTCAAGAACCACTTCCGGCTGATTGACCGCAAGCCCCGGGTGATTATTAGCTACCGCTGCCAGGTAATTTTTTCCCGTTTGTTTTCTGTAATCAAAAAATAAACTTAACTCGATTCCTTTATACCTGATTGCTTGTTGAGAACCTCCATAGAATTCTGGATCGGCATTTCCGGACACCACGTAATCTGCATCATTGAATTGTCCATCACCGTTTACATCTGCTACAGTATAGATCCCCTTTGCAGGGTCTACTCCCGTGTACTTCCATAGTTTTATTATGCTTAATGACTTTCCTTCTTCATATGCCAGTGCATAACTGGAACCCTCTAAACCAGGGAAAGACACAAGCTCGTTTTTGGGCAATGTAATATGGAGGGTGCTTGTCCATTCAAAATCTTTCGAGAAAACGATTTTTGCACTTCCGGATAATTCAATACCACTGTTCTCAACAACTGCAGGAAAATTTTTTACAATGGTTTCCGAACCTGTTTGATTGGGAAGTCTGTAATTAATGAGCTGGTTACTGCTTCTGTTGTTATAAAATGCCCCGGCAAACAAAATTCTGTCCTTTAAAAAACCCAGCTCTATGGCCGCTTCAAACTTTTTATTGACCTCCCATTCATAATTAGGATTAAACAAACTGGCGGGAGCAAGTCCTGGCATCCCTTGATAACCCCTCGGTGTTGAATTCCACAGGTCGAGATATTTGTAATCTCCTATTTGATCATTTCCGGCTGTACCATAGCTTCCTCGCAATTTTCCGAAACTTAAAAAAGATATTTCTTCTTTAATAAATTGCTCGTTGGAAAAAATCCAGGCGGCACCGATAGCCCCAAAGTTCGCATACCTTTTTCCAGGTCCGAAACGGCTTGATCCGTCTCGTCGCCCGGATAAGTTTATAATGTATTTATCACGCCAGTTGTAATTTAGTCTGCTGTACAGGGCATTATACCTGTACTCGCTGTAGTTGTTCCTTGCCGTAGTACTGCCCGCTGCAGCGATAGAGTATAACAAAAGATCACTGCTATAGTTAATAGCATTTGTACTTTCACTCTTTGTTGTCCTCTCTTGCCATGTTGCCCCCGCCAGGATTTGAATTTTCCCCTTACCAATGCTTGCGTTGTATTCTGCCCTCGGTTCAATGATCCAGCTCCTGGAAGTTCCGTTGCCAAAATTGGAAGAAGCCAATTCATTGGATGTCGGGCTTAATGATGTTTTAGGAATAATCGATACTTCATCTGTCGTAAACCTGTTATAGCCAAAGCTGCTTCTTATGATCAGGTTTCTGGCTATGGTATAATTGATCAGGAAATTGCCTAACAAATTATCATTTACTGAGGTGTACTTTTTTAGTAGCTCTGCAGCAGGAACTGTGCTGTATCCAAGACCCACATTGCTGATAGGTATTCCATTTTGGATCCAGTTAGGATTGCCCGCTGAATCGTACGCAGAAAAATTTGGCGGCAAATTAATATACTGGGTCAGGTCCTTTTGTATTAGTTGGTTGTTATCGTTGGAATAGAACCCCGAAAAATTTATACTAAGTTTCTTATCGGTAGTGCTATGATAAAAATTGAAATGGAGTGATGCCATCTTATCTGACAGATCATTTGAAAAAACATTTGTCTCCCGGTGAAAACCACTGCTCATCAGGAATTGAGTTTGGCCGTTTCCGCCGGAAAGCGAGACGTTGGCATCAGTAGAAAAAGCAGTGTTACCAAGAATTAATTTTTTATAGTTGACATAGTGGGTAGTATCCCATATTAAAAGATCAGGCGCATATCCGTTTCCGAAAGGCGCAGTTACATTCGGAATAAAACCATCGTTGCTGATTGCTTCTCTTCGCATAACAACATATTGATCCGTTGTAAGCATATCCATGGTTCTTGTTACCTTGCTCCAGCCTGCACTCAGGTGGATGCTTAGAGTTGTTTTACCAGCTCTTCCTTTTTTTGTAGTAATAAGGATGACACCATTGGCACCCCGGCTTCCATAAATAGATGTTGCATCTGCATCTTTCAGTACCTCTACACTTTCAATATCATCCGGGTTGATACTATTAAAGGCGCTGAGTCCACCCAATGCTGTGTTCCCGGGTTGATTAGCTGCAGTTATTAACTGGTTCGTCGGGAGATTGCCGGGCTCAAAAGGAACTCCGTCAATAATAAAGAGAGGATCGTTTCTTGATAAACTCAGATCGAGTGAGCTTCTTCCTCTTATCTCCACTTTAAAAGATGAGCCCGGTACGCCGCTTGTTTGTGTGATGATCAATCCCGGCACTCTTCCTTCTAAAGCAGCCAACACATTCGAAACGGGTTGTTTACTGATCTCTGAAGCCGTTACCTTACTCACACTTCCAGTATTCAATCGTTGAGTCGTTTTTCCATAAGCAATGACGATCGTTTCATCAAGACTGTTAACTAGTTTTCCTAATACAACCCTGAAATAGTTTCTTGCTGGTATCAACACCTCTTTGCTTCCGTAACCAATACTGCTCACTACAAGCGTTGTGTATTCACCTTCATAATCCAATTTCCATTCTCCATAAGCATTGCAGGCGGTAGCAATAGTTGTTCCTTTAATACTTACAGTCGCTGCGGGTATTGCCTCACCGGATTCATCTGTAACTATTCCGCTGATGGATTTAAGATTTGATACAGGCAGTAAGTCGGATCTTTTGTTGCCATCCTTTGTTTTGATGACGATATAATTTTCTTCCAGGAAAAATAGAAGAGGCTGTTCTTTAAAACAAATATCAAGCACAGTGCTGATCGAAGCATTTTTCACCGCTACCGTTACATTGTTTGTTTTCTCCAGTTGCTCACGGGTATAAATAAAACGATAGTTACTTTGCTTTTCAATTTCCTTGAATACCTTTTCAAGTTTTGCATCTTTAAGAGATAGATTGATAGTTTGTGCATAGCCGGTGGCACTGGCTTGCAAACAGAGAACGGCTGTCAGTAGTAATACCAGCTTCATAATAAGAACGCCTTTAATAAAAAGTTGTCGGTTGTATACTGTCCTTTTAGATAATTTCCGGACAGTTTGCACTACTGCAGAGCCTGCACACAAAAAAGCTTTTTGCATACCTTTGATCAGTTTGGGTTAATGAATAAGATTCCTTCACAGTTTTTTTATTCGGGTTAACCCAGGCTTTCGTCCCGGCTGCAATCCGGGACGATCTTTTGGTCACCCTTGGTCTCTCATAGGATCAAAACCTCGCACATGAGTAAATCCGTACTAATAACTATATCGATCCGATAAATTTCAACTTTCAATTGTCAACATTCAATTCATAATTCTAAACATTCACAATTCACCACTCACAACTCACCATTCAACTTTCATCATTCATAATTCATCATTCATAATTCATCATTCATAATTTCCTCACGGCCTCACCACAATCTTCCTCCCCTCCACCTTAAAATGCACTTCATTTGTTTCCTCTAAAAAATGTAACAGTTTATCTATTGGTTCTTTCCTGTACAGCGTTGCATTAAAATGATGATCTACTTTTCCTTCATATACGATCTCTGCATTATACCACCGTCCGATCTGTCGCATCACATTTTCGATTTCACTATCCCTGAACAGGAACATTCCATTCTTCCATGCAATCACTTCTTCAACATCAACAGCATTTTCAATTTTCCATTCTCCATTTTTCATCAAAGTCGCCTGCTCACCAGGCACCATTTCACGTTTCACTTTTGACGTCTCACTACTCACCACTACCTTCCCCTCAAGCAACGTGGTCCTGATCATAGGTTCATCACTATATGCATTAACATTAAAATGTGTACCCAGCACTTCAACGCTCATATTCCCAACCTTCACAATAAAAGGAATCTTTCGGTTCCCCTCTCCTAAAGGAGAGGGGTTAGGGGTGAGGTGTCGCGCCACTTCAAAATATCCTTCACCCGTCAATTCAACCACTCTTTCCTTTTCCGAAAATGAAACAGGATATTTTAAGCTTGATGAAGAATTCAACCAAACTCTTGTACTATCAGGGAGCAACACACTGTATTGTCCACCAGTCGGAGTTGTCAGGAGATGATAAGCATTACTCGCAACACTTGTGCTCACATAATTAATTTGTCCATCTGATGACTTCAATACTTCATTTCCATTTGTTGAGTCAATGAGCCCATTCTTTGATTCAAAAAGATTGATTCTCCTTCCGTCTCCCAATGTTAGCGTCGCAAAATTTCCGCCCGGTTGTATCTTATTTGTTTTTGCTATTGTGCTATCAGCTTTCCTTTTTTTATTCATAACCTGGAATAGAATGATTCCTGCCAGTAATATTACAGATGCAGCAACCCCATACAGCATCCATTTTCTTTTCGGTGTTCTCTTCGGTTCCTTAAACCGTATTTTATTTTTTATTCGATGCAGGACAATATCTGCATCAGATGCATCAAATTTTTCTAATCCCCGCTGAATTGTAACCGGGTCGGTCAGTTCTTCAAATAATCGTTGGTTATCGTTATTGGCAGTGATCCATTCATCCAGTTCATCATGTTCCTTTTCAGTCAACGTTTGCCTGATATAACCTGCAACCAGGTAAGCAACCCTGTCAGCACCCTGTTCATTCATTTCATTCATTGGATTAGTTTCGTACCATTAAGGTAAAATAAAATGCAAGTTTATCTCACATAATAATCCCCCACTTATCCAAATAGACTAAAGCAAAACGAAAAAACTTATTAGCTGTTCATCTCCTCCACTGGAGGGGCAGAAAGCTTTTCCCTAAAACGAATGATCAATAGGGGTGGGTCAAATCGCCAAACCAAAAAGGAAGCAATGAAAGAAAGATCAAGCGCCTTCCCGACGGCCATGCAAAAACATTTTCATTTTTAAAAGAATGAAAGCCGTCGGGACAGCGCCTCCATAGATTACCACATAGCACGAGGTAAACTCTTCAAACATCACTTCAATAAAAAAAGAAAAGATTAAACTAAAAGACTCTCCATGTGCGTTGGCCTGCCCGGCCACAGCCTGTCCCGACGTAGGAGGGAGAGCTTCGGGCCGGGCTTGATTTTTTTGTTACTTTTTGTATCAAGACAAAAAGTAAATAAATACTCTTCATTAACTATAAACAAGCCTTCAATTGAAAAAAGACTTAACGACGTTTTCAATAAAACTCGCTAGTACAGGTGAACTGACCAGCAATATATTTCCAAGAGTTGTAGCAATACCTGACAACACGGTCTTGGCTTGTTTTGTACCGCTTTCTCCGCTTCCGTTTTCCAATTCAGGTATTGTCATGTTCATATTGTAGATCTTGAACTTGACTGGCAACACATAGATCAGGAGTAAAATGGTGTGTAGCCCTCCGTACAAATAAACAAAATCACCAGATAAATAACTGCTCTTGGAAAGAGACCAGTAAAAAGTAAATGCATCCATTGAATTAATGGAACTGAAAAGGCTGCCTGTCCACAACACAGCTACTGACAATACCAGTGCAGCCATCCAAACCAAAACATTGAAATATTTCTTTGCCTGTTTGTAGTTATCCTTTATTCTTTCATTTGCTGAATGTTGTTCCTTTATCTGTGGATCTTCCTCGATCGCCGCAAGCTGTTCTTTATCATTCGCTGCCTCCGCTCGTTTTGTTTTGATGAGTTCTGTTAGGTTGCTCATTCCCTGCCTGTAAGCTGCCTGCAGCTGATGAATAAGATCGGCGATGTACAAATAACCTCCAAAGCAAAGGACGGCCACTAAGTAACCTACAAACCCATAGGCGTATGTTATTAATATTAGACTATCGGTAAAATATCTGTTATCGGCGATATATCTGTCGATTAAACCTGCATAAACAACTGCGCAAAATATAACCGTCCCTGCCGATGCAAGTAAAAAATTC
This sequence comes from Chitinophagaceae bacterium, assembly GCA_035764525.1. Taxonomy (GTDB): domain Bacteria; phylum Bacteroidota; class Bacteroidia; order Chitinophagales; family Chitinophagaceae; genus VBAS01. Next base: position 11,520 of record DASTZB010000518.1, read on the forward strand.
CTCCAATACCTGTGGTTAAGTTTCATGCTCTCCAATTGCAGGTTGATACTCCTGTAAATGGCAACACATATTGGGATCATAAGAAAACACATCACCATAAAAAGCATTCCCAGGAATAACCAAAATGCATAGTTGGGATACTTTGTGATGAATTCTTGAGTCGTTTCAAAAGGCTTTGTTGTCACTAGAACAGGCACCGGCACTGCTTCGTTCGAATATTCGGGCGCAAGGTAATGATACATTAATGTGGTAGCATGTTTCGGCCCCGTTTTCACCACGCCAAGTATTGAATCACGATGCAAGCCTAGCCTGGGTATTAAACCCTTAAGTGTGTCCTTGTTATTATATTGGAGCGATTGCGTTTCTGCTTTTAACTTGTTAGTTAGCTCATCCAAAGAATCACAATGTTTTTTTAATCGGGCAATTTCATTGACGTCTTTAGGCTCAGCTTTACTTTTTAGGGCCAGGAGATCACAGGTATCTTTTTTATGCTTCTCAAGCAAGCCTGTCAGTTGTACTCTTGCTGCACTGTCTGCATATTTTATTTTGATATCAATTTCATGAAACCTGTTTTTATTGCATCCGGGCATCCCAAACAAAAGGAAGATGGAGACCACGAACCCGCATACACCAAATGTTACAAGTATCCAGTTTGTAGAATTATAATAATTCTGACCTTTCTGTATTGTGTCTTGCAGAGTGTTTACTGGTTGATTGGCGTCCATAACTTTTATTTTTCAATCAGCGATTGCTTGCCAAAGCCCCAGTTCAATCCAAACAGTGCAACAATATTATTTACACTCCCAAAGTTTTTTCCAAAACTGCCAGTTAAGTAAAGATCATCTCTTAACTTATACTGTATAATGCCAACGTTCCGGTTAGTGTTCAGTTTTTTATCGGTCTGGTTGATCCTGTGCAGGCTTTCAAACGAAATACTGAAACGATCTAATTCAAATTCAAACCTGCCGCCAAAGTCCAATAATTTGTGACGGGTAAAAC
>DASTZB010000519.1:0-3565 GCA_035764525.1 Chitinophagaceae bacterium
CATGAGGCGCCGCAACAGTTTCTATTGCGTGGAGTGAATATTTTAACCGGCTATTGGGAGGGGCAATTCCTTATGAATGGACCCATTCGCCATTTCAAAAAGCTATCCTTTCTGACGGAGTGCTTCATCATGGTATATTTAATGCACCTGCACTTTTAATTGTTTTAATATTAACATTGTTATTGATCAGGGGTACGCAGCAATCGGCATGGGTAAATGCAGTTATAGTATTTATTAAAGTTGCTATCGTACTAATTTTTATTGCTATCGGATGGCAGTTTATCAATCCTGATAATCATACACCTTACATGATACCGGCGACTCAGCCTCCTGTTGACCTGGCTGATGGAACCAGATACAGTTATGAACCAACTTTTAATCATGGGTTTGCCGGAGTGCTGCGAGGGGCAGCCATCGTATTCTTTGCATTCATTGGTTTTGATGCGGTTTCAACTGCAGCGCAGGAAGCAAAAAATCCAAAACGTGATATGCCGATAGGTATTTTAGGTTCTTTAGTTGTATGTACTATTCTTTATATTCTCTTTTCATACGTACTTACTGGTGTAGCTCCTTTCACAGAATTTATGGTTGCCGGAAAAGAAGCTTCAGTAGCTTATGCGATCCAGCATCACATGGAGGGATATAATTGGCTGGCCACAGCGGTAACAGTAGCGATCCTTGCCGGATTTTCTTCTGTAATTCTTGTGATGTTATTAGGTCAAAGCCGGGTATTTTATTCAATGTCTCATGATGGTCTTTTACCTGGCGCATTCTCCGATCTTCATAAAAAATTCAGGACACCGTTTAAATCTAACTGGATATTGTTCCTGTTTGTTGGTGGTTTAGCTACTTTATTACCCGGAGATATTACGGGGGATCTTACAAGTATCGGAACCTTATTCTCATTCGTATTGGTTTGTATCGGTGTATGGATAATGAGAGTCAAACAACCAGGTGTACCGCGGCCATTTAGAGTTCCTTGGGTTCCGGTGGTTTCTACATTGGGAGTATTAGTATGTGGTGCTATGATCATTTCACTGGATAAAGTAACACAACTGACCGCTCTTGCATGGATGGCTATAGGGTTGGTTATTTATTTTACTTATAGCAGAAGCCGCAGCAAACACAAGGGACCGCACGATATATTCCCCAAGGCATCGAATTTTGAGAGTAAATAATTTGATCTTTATAATTATAGAACCGTCCTTTAAAAAGGACGGTTTTTCTTTTTAACACATTGCCTTAATTTTGCCGCCCAATGCGGAGTTGAATAGAATTGTTGAAGTACAAGAGTGCGACGCAACAGCAACTTAATAGTAGTAATAAAGCTGATAAAATAAAAAATATGAGGTGATTGCTTCGGCTTCGCCTCTCAACAAAAAAACATAAACGATAAACTCAGTTCATGGGAAGAATATTTGAAGTAAGAAAAGCCAGCATGTTTGCCCGCTGGGACAGAATGGCAAAACAGTTTACCCGGATCGGTAAAGAGATCGTTATTGCAGTAAAAGCCGGTGGACCCGATCCTGCAACCAATGCTGCATTGCGTCGTTGTTTTCAAAATGCCCGCAGTGTGGGTATGCCAAAGGATCGTGTGGAAGCCGCTATTAAAAGAGCACAGGGAAAAGAATTGATTAACTATGATGAGATCTTATATGAAGGTTATGCGCCGCATGGTGTTGCTTTATTGGTGGAAACAGCCACCGATAATCACGTACGTACCGTAGCGAATGTAAAATCATATTTTACAAAAGGCGGGGGCACACTTGGTAATAGTGGTAGTGTAAGTTTCCAGTTTAAAAAAATGGGTGTATTTAAATTGAAGCCGGAGGGATTGAATATGGAAGATCTCGAATTGGAATTAATTGATTTTGGTTTGGAAGAATTAGGAGAAGGAACCGGCGAGAGTGGAGAAAATGTTTTAGTGGTGCGTTGTAGCTTTACTGATTTTGGGAATATGCAAAAGGCATTGGAAGAAAAGGGCATCACTCCCATCAGCGCCGAACTTGAATGGATTCCCAATATCACCATTCCGGTAAATGATGACCAGGCCGCGGATGTAAGTAAGCTGATCGAAAAATTAGAACAGGATGATGATGTCCAGAAAGTATTTCATAATATGGGATAACAACTTCGGCGCCTTGGCAGATCATTAGGGAGCTTTTTCCCCCGAAGTCTTTAGGAAGTATCAACCAGACGCTAAAGTGATTATATTTTTATAGAATCCAGTTTAACGCAGGAATAAAAAACCCAGGAGCTGAGAAGGAAACCTATCGATATTATACTTTTTTCGCAAAAACTTCATATCCTTCTTGTAATGTTTATTATCATTTTTTTGAGTTTCTAAACTATCGTTTATGATTTGAAAGTTATAGAGATCCAGAAACTTTTTATTATCAAAAACAGCCAATTGATTATCCCTTACAAAGAAAACACTTTTTCCATCCTTGCTAAATCCATAGGCATCATTCGGAGTAAGAAAGAAAGTGCCCTTTATTGACAGGGTATCATCCAATAAATATAAAACTTGCAAATTGCTTTTGGGAATCCTATTTGATTTTAAAAGAATATTATTACCTGTTTCATTAAATGAAAAGCTTTCAATACCATTAGCGATGGAAACCCGTTTCAATTCTTTGCCTGAAAAATCTCTTAATATCAATTTGATGGTATCGTTCTTTGAATATTTAACTCCTTTTGTACGAGTAATAAATCTTTTGCTTTTAAAATTATACCCAAGCAACAATTCAGTATATTCCATAGATTGACCTTCAGAAAAATCAACCAGGTTCACACTGTCTTTTTCACCTATTACCAGGGAATAGGTTCCTTCTTTATCCGCCAAGATATTTTTTATGCCACTTTTTAAACTATATCCTTTCAAACTATCACCGTCACTATTGCTGATGAACAAAACATTTTTTTTAGCATATACTATGAGATCGGCTTCATTGAAACCTGCATAATGTGCATTACTGAATATTTTATGTCTTTCGTTATTTTCATATACTTCACCTATCGTGTCATTGCCATTCTTAGAAAAATAAAGCAGCTTATCAAATTGCCTTGAGATGCTTATAGGATAGTTTAAAATATTAAATATTTTTTTTGTTGCCTTTGTTCTTAGATCGAAAATCACTAAACATTCAACGTTGCTAGAGTCCAGGCAAGGCACCACCAGTTGATTGGAGGAGATCATTCTAACTTTATAAGAATTCCATTCAGAAAACGTATTCTGGCTTAGAAAGCTCTTACTGTAAAGAAGACGAGCAGATAATAACTGGCCTGTACTTAGATACAAAGTATCTATGGCCAAATTGTGGGCACAATCAAACAAAATAAATCGGTTAGGGTATGCGCTGTAGGCGCTTGCGGACCGGTTTGCGGAATCGGGCGAAAGTGCGAGCAGCAACGTATCAGTGCGGTTTATAAAATAGGAATACAGGACGTTTGGAAAAGATTTAGTTATTGTGCCTGCATTGATATTGATCAGATGAAACAAACTACTCTGCTTATCGGAAATATTTTGAAATTGAACGGAATCGTTCTTTATAACCATAAATTT
>DASTZB010000520.1:0-4467 GCA_035764525.1 Chitinophagaceae bacterium
AGGTTTTTCCTTTACTGTCGCGATCATTTTATCTGCCCAGTGATCAGCAAGATTATGATCGATCACATCGAGTGCAATCTTACCGGCAATTCTTCTGAGATTCTCAATAACAGCAAGCCGAAGCATAATAGGTATCGCCCACAATTCTCCAAGTCGAAGGGTCGTTTCGGATTGATAGCTGGCAATGAAACTGGTTAAGCTATTGACGTCAACCCGCCCATCACTGTGTGCAATAATTTCCAAAACAATATCATATACCCTGGGCATACCCGCGGACATACCTTCAGAGAGATAAGGCAGCGCTTCACTGTAGCCTTTCGGTAAATGTTTTCTGGCGATGACCACCTGCTCTTCTACCAGGTAAAAATTATCGAGCAACCATTCTGATGCAGGTGTTATTGTTTTATCAGTCCTTAAACTTTCAACAAGAAGATTGCGTACTTCCAATAATGTTCTTTCATTGTCTTCCAGTCTTTTTAAAAGTTTGTCAACAGAAAAACCTTTGCGAATTTTATGAGATTTCGCCAATACTTTGCCATGCCGATCCATTTGATCGGAACTGAAGAGTTCCGAACGAAAAGGTTCTTCTCCGTACTTACGCAAAGAATGGTCGCTAAGAAAATTGAGACGCAAATGTGATAAAATATCCGACACCGTACTGGTAGTAACTTTCATGTTTAATCTTTATTCCGGTTCTCCAAGAGAAAGCTACAGTAATGCATCAACAATGAATTTAAGAAATATTTGATTGTTTTGCTAAGTTCATGCCAACATTCACGATTCGATCTGACAACTGTAGATTCTTAAACTTTACGGAGCAACTTTTTGGCAAATTCGTTTTGACAAACCGCTTTTTGACATATAAATCAGGCATAAAATTGAGCGGGCTACCAAAGCGATTCGACGAATTCATTCATAACCAAATTGTTCACAAAATATCATTGCTTGGGTTTCCATGTATCTATTCGTAATTTCTCAAGCTCTGCGAGAACACAATTTGTAAGTTTTATAATTACATCCTGGTCTACGGGTCGCAACGTAATTATCTTTTTGTTGTTACCCGTATCAGTAAATTGGATTGTCGCAATTTTCTTTTGGGCAAGATTAGTCAGATTAGCATTCAGGTTTTGCTGATTTGGAAAAATAAAATGAAAATATCCTTTGCAATTCGTCGTGCCGCCATTTTTAAAATTCCCTTTTTGTTTGGTATCATAAGTTACCATCACCCTTGAATAATCATTAAAACACATGGCTGAATTATCCAATGCAAAAAAATAATCCACTTCTTTTTTATCCGCTGATACTGACAGCAAAAATTTATCATTGCCTGCACCTAAAGAAATAAACCCAGTTGTCAATCGAGGATCCTGGTTAAACCTGTCTTTCTCATTTTTCAACGTGCAGTCCTGTGCATTAATAAAATAGGGGAAGATGACAAATAGAAATGATAAATATTTCATATGTATGATTAGCTGTAAAAATACATATTCCCGATATTGTTTTACAGACCATCATGTTAAAAAACAAGGAATATTTTATGGTCTAAAACTTTATACCGTGACTGTCGGCGCTGCCTGCAATGTGCAAGGCAAAAGCGGCTAATGCGGTATCTTTTAAAATATTGATCAGCGCATTTATTCTTACATCATCTGCGCTTGCGTTCTTGTAGATATCGAAATGAATGAAAAAAGCAAATGACAAAAGCATTGCCGCAAGCAGATAGGCGGCAATTTTTACATATTTATTTAAAATAAAGGAAATGGCTGCAAGTATAAAAGCCACTCCGACAACCTTAACCCATAAAACAGGATTAGGCAAATTAGCGGGAATATACCCATATTCCATCATGTCCTTGGGGTGTGTTAAATGATAATATCCAAAAAAAAGCATGACGGCGGAAAGTATATAAATGGCTATATGGGAAACTATATGCTTTTTCATAACCGTTGGTTTTATTCGGTATAAGTTACCAAAATTTTCCCGGCTATAAAATTTTAAATTTGCACAAGCTTATCTTTTCAGAAATTTTCCTTTCAGTAATCTATCCATCACTTCGTCTTTTAAATTGCGGCTAATGGGTATATGATGTTGACCAATCCGAATATCATTTCCTTCTATACTATCAATTTTTGTAGCCGAAACAATAAAAGATTTATGCACTTTAATGAATTGCGATGACGGGAGGTATTCTTCTACTGATTTAAAAGTTAGGTAAGTGATCAATTTTTTTTCTTGTGTATGCACAACAACATAATTCTGTAAAGCTTCAATAAATAAAATATCATTGAATGAAACTTTGACGAGCTTATTATCGGCCTTGATAAAAAAATAATCTCCAGCTTCGGGAGCGGCAACTTTATCGGCCTCATTCTTTTGCCTTACTTCATAATATTCTTTTGCTTTAAGCGCCGCTTTTAAAAACCTGTCGAAAGAAATTGGCTTCACCAGATAATCCAACGCATTTAATTCAAATCCATCCAAAGCAAACTGCGGAAAAGCGGTAGTGAAAATAACAGGAACAGGTCTTTGCAATGTTTTCATAAAATCAAGTCCTGTGATTTTTGGCATTTGAATATCGAGGAAAAGCAACTGCGCTTCTCCCCTGCTGATCATTTCAGTTGCTTTCAAGGGATTGTCATATTCACCTGCAAGATGTAAAAAATCGACATCAGAGATATATTCTCTTAATCCTTTCCTTGCAAGAGGTTCATCATCTATGATAACACAGTTGATCATTATGCCATAATTAAAATGCCTCCAATTAATAATAACGAGGAAAAGATAAACATTATGATTAGTGTCTTAGTTTTCCCTTTTTCCCTTAATAATATTCCTGTCAACATAACTTTAAATTTTAAGTTTTAAATTTATTTTAAATGTTTCCCCACGATCATCAATATTAAGTTGGTGAGTATCTGGATAAAGCAATTCCAATCTTCTTTTTACGTTATTCATTCCAATTCCTCCGTGTTGTTCGGTCGTATATATTCCTTTTTCACAGGAATTTTCTACAACAAACTCAAAATAACCATTGCTGCGTCTCAGATCCAGCTTCACAAAATTAGTCTCATTTGGTTTATGCGAAATATGCTTGAAAGCATTTTCCACAAAAGGTATAAGCAATAAGGGTTCAATTGAAAAGTTTTTTACTTCAGGCGAGCAATTGAATTGAACGTCATAATTTTCATCTTTTCTCAATTGCTGCAGGTGAACATAATCCTGCAGGTAATCGATCTCTTTTTCGATTGGGATTTTTTCACCGTTTGCTTCGTAAAGCTGGTATCGAAGCATGTCGGAAAATTTATGTAAGGCCTGCCTTGCATCGGGGTTATTTTTATCGATCAGGAAATAAACGGAGTTCAATGAATTAAAAAGAAAATGTGGGTTGATCTGGGATTTTAAGAAATTCAATTCGGCTTCTGCCTTTTCTTTTCCAAGCTCCGCCATTTTCTTTTGCAAATTGATCTGATCGAACATTAGCTTGAATGAAGCACCGGCGATCACCAGGAAAAAATGGGGAATGACATTATCATAGATCCTCCCTTTAAGATCGCCACCCAATGTGAATATGGTTGGATCATGGGTAAGCTGCCCAACAATATACATTTTGGTGATACTGCTTATTAAGATCATTAACAGAAAGAGAAAAATGAATTGGCCATATCTTTTTTTATATAAAAAAGAAGGGATAAGCAAGTAATTCGTTATATATACCATTAATACAAGATCGACCAACTTTACAAAAGTGACTCTGAAGGCAACGTTGGGTGTAGCATAATCCTCATACCGGAGCATGAACCATAATCCAAAGATGAATAGCCAGAACAAAACATGGTTCAATTTGTATTTTATAAAAAAAGCTGCGTTGTGCATAAGACAAAATAAAAGTACGATTTCCCTTCCGTAAAAGAGTTTACATCATCTGTAGTTTATTCATGACGAAAAGCTCAATTACATTTCATCAAGTGTTGTTTACCCGTTATGTAAAGGATTTTTATGCGAGGTACTTTTTGAATGATATTTATACCACAAAATATCTTTTATGAGAACATTTTTCCTATTTGGCGTGATCCTTATTTCAAATATGGGATGCACGCAAAACAGCACGAAAATAACAAGCAAGGATAATGTAAATGTCGGCGGTAGATGTGAAGGTTGTGAAGCCATTCATGAATCACTCGTCCCGTTTGACTCACTGCAAAATCTTTGCTGGCTTCCTGACTGGAATGATCAGGGAAGAAAGCTTGCAATAAATGGTGTTGTTTACAAAGCAGACGGTACACCGGCACCGAATGTTATTATATATGTATATCACACCGATCAGACCGGAGTTTATCCTACGAAGGGTGATGAAAAGGGCTGGGGAAAACGACATGGCTATATTCGTGGGTGGATGAAAACAAATGAGAAAGGTGAATATAAGTTTTTTACATTAAGACCAGCTGCTTATCCCGGCAGGCAAGCTCC
>DASTZB010000521.1:0-3154 GCA_035764525.1 Chitinophagaceae bacterium
ATAACCTAACACTCTGATCTCTCTTCCTTGTTTTTTTAATTTGCTCATTTTATTTCATTTTCAAATTTATCAATTATTGCACTAGTTTTTCGCATAGTTTGACCTTGCGAATGCTTCCCGTTTTGTTTTAAATGATTTGCGGTTCGTACGGCAATCGAACCCATGGCAACAGATCGACAATCTCTGATGTTAGCCATTACACCAACGAACCATTTTCGTAAGGATGCCCCCGGTTAAAAAGCGTCCCGGTTGCATGTCACCGGGAACGCTTATTCCTCCTTCTGCACCTAATCTCTTCAATTCATATTGTTGCTTCTTGCAAAACCGATCACTTTATTTACATCTCCTGTTACATGGAATACAGATAATTCTTTTATCATTGTTTGCCCCCAATTGTATTGATCTTTTGTATGCAATACCTGGCAATAGTTATTTCCTAACTCGATCAGTCTTTTATTCTTCAGCACGAACAAGGTGTTATTAAAAAGAAAATCTCTTTTGTCATGATCAAAATAATTGTGCTGGTAGATGCCGGTTATTTGGTGGTGATAAGTGCTTTGAATAAAATCAAAAGCCTTACCTGTATCCATTTCACCGATAAAACTTATACATGGCACTTTATTAAACTGCACTGTATAAAAAACTTTTGGGTCAACATAGTGGCCTAAAAACAAAGTATTCACCTGGAATACTTTTGTTCTGAATAAATTGAAAAACATAATTCCTTTTTTATTGATCATTAAATAAAAAACCCGGTCGTGTTGCGACCGGGTTCTACTCATTCATCAATAAAGATGTTTATGTATAGATACAATCCGGCCGCTTATGATTATCATCATACTCATTACCTATGGGCACAATACTTCCTCCTTGCTGCGCATGCCAATGGCAATCAAGCATCGATGACAAATCATTCATCGTTCTAAATCGTTTATATCGTAATTGTCTGAGCACTTTATGCATTTTCGTTGTTATAGATTCAATTCTGTTCGCTTTACACAAACCACCCCAATTGATTTTTTCCTGTTAAAACAAAACCCCGCAATCTCTTGCAGGGCCTGTGCTATATCGAATTCGTTTCTACACTTATTCAGAACATGCCCCGCAATTAGTATAGTCTCCCTTCGGACTAAACCAATTCACTGTTTCAATATGTAATTGCGTTCTTAGCATGTTTATCATTTTGCCGATGCAAAGATTGAACTAATTTTTTATTGTTGTCAAATTTTTAGAAAGAAATTTTTAAAAAAAATTTCTTTTCATCACAGTTCATGTAAAAGCATTGGCATCTCGTCATAGGTTCTTCCTCCAAGTTCACGACCAGTTTTCTTTTTATTAACTCCTCCCCATTGTTTGAAGAAGAAAGCCACCCCCTGGTCAGCACATTGTTGCCGGATATCCCAAACCCATGATTCTTTCATCGGCCTTGCCTTTCTTCCGCTCTCACCACCAACTATTGCCCAATGAATGTTTTCAAGATTCAAATGAGTAAGTGGTCCAATTAAAGGTTCAAGTGATAAAAACTTAACTTTTGCATTTGTTTCTCGCAAAAAATCAATTCTATCCTTTACTTTATCATTTTCTACAGATACTCCCATCCAGATATTGGTTGTCCAATTTAATTTATCATGTATTTCATATAATCTTTCTGCCCGTTTAGTTAAAACCTGGTAAGTATGCATCGGAGTCATATTCATTACATCAAATACCTTTTGAATAAAAGACAAAGGGACATCCTTGTGAAATAGATCACTCATTGAGTTTACAAAAACAACTTTGGGTTTTTTCCATTCATACGGAATTTGCAAAGCATCTTCATGTAATCGTAATTCAAATCCATCTTTATACTTTTCAATGCCCATTGCGTGCAATCTTCGAGTCATTACTTCTGCATAACAATACTTACATCCTGCAGAAACCTTATCACATCCTGTAGTAGGATTCCAGGTCATTTCGGTCCATTCAATTGAGGATTGTGCCATAATTTTAAAATAACGTTTGCTGATCAATATGATATTTCTGAATTTCTGAAAAGAACTTATTGCCTAATGGGCTTTTAGAATAAAAGGCAAGATAGTACAAGGATAAATTGTATTCGTCTGCATCAACTTTAGGTTTCAACCCTTCATTTTTTACTTTATACCCCAAGTCAAGCATATTTTGATCATAAACATCAGCAATAAACTTAATAAAATCTTCCCTTCTTGTTTCACCCTTTAAAAATGTTTCTCGCCAATTAGGTTTCTTTATAAAAAGATCTATTACTTTACTTTCTTCATCAATAAAATTATGAACGTTTCTGTTTGCATTCATCATTAATGCTAGTAAAATTAAAAAATCTATTCTTCCTACTTTAGACAATTTTTCAATTGTTTCAAAATGCAGATTCAAAGAAAAAGGATCAACAAATGAAAATGAAATCGTAGACGGACCAAGTTTTTTAATTTCATTTATGACAGTATCAATTGTTTGATTTGAGTCTCCAGGAATAAATATCATATCCTTTTCAGTATGTTCTCTTTTAGCTCTTATTTCTAGAGCCGCAAGTTTTTCCTTATCCATTTCACAAAAAATATATTTTGTGAATGGTGTGGGAATAGATAAAGCAATAAGCGAAGAGGATTTTAAAATTTTCCTTTTATCCTTAATTGGTGCATATCCAGCACCAGCAAACAAATCTATAAAAACACGATTTATGAATTTATTTTTAATGCCTGCATTAAAAATCTCACAATATCCACCCATTAAACTATACTTTTTTTCTGACCAAGACCCAACGGGATCTGGTAATCTTAGTCCATCATCATTAACTGCTATGATCGGATTGAACTTTTTTGCCATAGCTAAGGTTTCATGCTACTAATATAGCTTAAAACAATCTTCCCTGTCCTCCCGGCAACCTAAACTTAGTTCGATCCAAACTCCACTCCTCTGCATTCATTCCATATAGCTTTCCATATTTTTTATATTGCTGTGCCACCATCTGGGCAATCGCTCCTTCACCCCGCATACGAACTCCCCATCTGGTATCATTTACTTTTCCATCGTGACTGTGCTCTATCAAGTGCCAAACCTTATCTGCACGATCAGGAAAATTTTTATAGAGCCAGTCATGGAATAAAAGCTTGATTGCACCATTTAATCTTATAAAAGT
>DASTZB010000522.1:0-19658 GCA_035764525.1 Chitinophagaceae bacterium
TTTCGCTGGTTGAATTTCTCCCAGCTTTCTTTAGTTGGATAATCCAGCGCCATAAAACGGTGCCATTTGTCATGAACGCGTTTTGAGGCTATATGAAAGGTCCCTTCCGGAGTATTTTTATCACCTTCCATTTTTTTATCCGAAAGCGAACTATTGCCAAAAACTACAGGGTAAGTGGCGTACCAACCCAGTTGATCATATAAACTCAACTCATAATCTGATTTGTCAATAACGACATAGACTATGCCGACCGGCGCCGAATTTTTGCTGCGGTTCTTTTCTGGGTTATTATCTGCATAGTTATGCGTAGCGATAACGCCACTACCTGCGATGACTGATGCGAGCACCAAAAAAGTTTTCATACAAGTTATCCTCCAATTGTCCGGGTGGGTTATTTTCAAACGACATGCCGTAACCTTTTATTACGGTGGGTGGGGATCTTTTAACGCTACGTTTACAAAACAACGGAATTTTTGTTGGGCATCCAACTGGATTTTACCATGAAAAAATGATTGGTGAAATATGTTAAATGAATGTGAGTAAACCGGAGAACTTACTTATTGTTTTTTCTGTGCATAAAAAACCATCCCGATTTTATCGGGATGGTTATATCATGAGAAATTAAAGAACTCTTACCAGTTACTTAATCGCAAGCCGAAATTGTAAGGTGTATGATCAAGACCTTTTTCCCACATGCTACTAAAAGCATAGCTGCCATAAAGTTTTACCAGGCCCAGGTTTATTTCACCGATATATGAAAACTTCCAGTCTTCCAGGTCAAAATCGTTATGAACTTTGAATTTGTCGTCTGAGAGTTTCACTTTTTGTCTTGCACTATATAAGTAACCTGCACTGACACCGCCACTGAAACCAAATCCATTTCTCCTTTCTGGTGTAAAATTGAAATTTATCATTAAGGGCACTGTAAGGTAATCGGCGGCCAGCTTATTCTTTTTTGCTCCTTTGAGTGCATTATCCATTACCACCAATGTTGGATTTTTCTGAAAGCGTATTGATTCGTCGTCAAAGAAATAATTATTGAGTTCAAGGCCAAGACCATATTTAAGATTCATAACATGCTTGATCATATTCAGCCGTTGCATAAAGAACCAAATATTCACATTTCTTGATTTGCCACTTTTAATATCAAACCAATCTTCTGTACTTCCTGGAGCGAAAGCCTGTGCTTCTGCTGAAGAGTAATTTGTGTTATCGTTAAAAGCTGAAAAACCAAGATCGATGATCCACCAGTTGGTTGTTAAATTCTCGGGTGTTTTTTTGCGACTGGGTATCCGCACTGCTTTTTCGCCGGTAATAACTTCATGATCATTACCGGGTTTTTTTATAATGATCATTCCGCCAATGCGAATGGTGTCATTCGTTTCTTTTTTTAGGGTGGTATCGTTTTGGGTAAAGCCTGAATAGAACAGACAAGCTGCTACGCATACGAGTAAAATACTTTTCATGCAAAAATGTTTTTCCTGTTTAAAGATTTATTTTAATGATACTGCAAAAGCTCCAACCAGCAGTTTGTTGTCATCGGTTGTGGTTTGAATTCTGGTGCGGCGTTCAAATACCCGGGTAGTTTTTCTTAAGAATTCTTTGATGCCGCCACCTTCTTTTTCTTCTGGTCCTGGTATGTATAACGTAGGATTAGCTTTGAGTGTTACATCTTGATTTGCAAAATCTGCATTGATAACATCTGATTGATTTGTTTGAGCTGAATGAGTATCCTTTTTTAGGTTAGGAAGATCAGCTTCAACAATAGCGTCATTTATTTTATTAGGATCGCTTAAATGCCGATCAGTAATCTTTTTTTCTTCAGGTAACTTATTTTTATTCTCCCTTTGAGCTATCAAAGGTTTCGGATTATCATTTTTATCGACTGAACTTTTATTATTGTTCTTATCTGTTGTTTGATTTCTAGTCGATTTTTCATCACTCTTTACCAAATAATCCTTTGTGTCTTTTTTATTTTGATCAAGATTGTCTATTGATTGATCAGGATTATTAATCGTTGGTGGTTTTTGTGGCTCATCACTTTTTACAACCTCAGTTTCATCAATACCATTGTTGTTGTTGATTAATCTGAAAGTTGCAAACCCGGCAATAAGTATAATAGCAGCTGCCACAGCAACTCTAAACCATGTCATACTGATCACACGAACTTTTTCTTCTCTTCTGTATAAAATTGATTTGTCCGGGAAAACAACTTCAGCGTCAGGTTGAAGTTTTGTTTTTTGAAGCAACGCCAACTCCTGTTTTACAGCAGAATACTGGACAGCAAATCTTTCAACTTCTTTTCTTTGCTCAGCACTTACTTCATCATCAATATAATTAAGAAGGTGCCCTTCGTAATTCGTAATATTTATAAATGAATCATTGATCAGAAATTCTTTCTCTTGAAGCTGAATATTATCGTCAGGTACAAAACGTGTTTGCCCGAGGATCTTAAATTCTTCCTCCAGGTCCTGATTTTCTTTTACAAAATTTTCAACCGCCACCTTTTGCGATGAGGTAAGCTCATTATCCCAATAAAGGATAAAATGCTCTTCGTAATTATGGCGATTAATGTTCATGTTTTCCTTTTTTACTCAAATCACATTTTCCACTTTTACCAAATATTCTTTCAATTGAACTCGTGCCCGGTGCAAATAAACTTTTACCTGGCTTTCACTCAGGTTGGTTATTTGGCCAATTTCTTCGTAGCTATATCCTTCGTAATCTTTTAAAAGAACCAGGGTCCTTTGCGTTTCACTTAGGCGGGCTAATGCTTCATCCAAGATCTTCTTCAAATTATTTGCCGGCCTGTTTTGCACCTTTGCCCCTTCGTTAAATTCATCTTTTAATTGTATCCTTTTTACTTTTCTTATATGATCTATCATCTGCCTGTAAGCCACCGTAAATAGATAAGATTTACTTTTTGAGGCGTCAACTTCATCGCGGTGTATCCACATTTTTTCGAAAGCTGTTTGCACCACATCACGGGCATCTTCTTCATTCCTGAGGTTTTTCAGGATAAATCGATACACATTGTCTGCGTAGGTAGTGACACACTCGTTATACTCTTTTTCGGTCATAAACAGCCTGTATAGCAGGCAAAGGTAGTTAACGGCCCTGCTTTAAGTATTACGGTCAGTGAATAAAAAAGTTACAGTTTTAAAGGAGATTTTTTTAAGCATTAAAGCCTAACAATCAATTATTCAATAACAGAAGTGGAAATAAACTGGCGGGAAAAGCTTTCCCAGATCATTTCGCCTGCGTCGTCCTTATCAGCCTTCTTTTTGCAGCATTCTTCCATACTTTCTGAGCAGGCGTTTTTTTGAGAATGAGTTCTTGTGGCGGACCAAAGTACCAGATAACTCCCTGTTATCAGCAGAAGTATCAAAAAGGCCCTTAATAAATATTTGCGTTGCATAGGAGTCAGTTTCATGATTTGACGAAGGTATTCCTGAAAATGTTACAGCAAATTTAATTTATCATTAAGCTTGCTGCAAACACTATTTGACCAAATGTGTCATTTAACCGGCAAAATGCAGAAAAAGGGCGGTGAGTTGAGTTTGGTAAATAGGATTTCTGATCTGGTAAGGAGGGTATATGGCCCTACTTATCAATTTAATACTTTAATAAGAAGCCTAAAGCCTTCTCATTATATTTGCCTGCTAAACAAGGTTTTTATGAATGAAAATTTTGTAAAAAGAATTACAAAGGAAGTGGAGGAGATCAATACTTCAGGTCTTTATAAAAAGGAGAGAATCATTTCCAGCTCGCAGGGGGCCGAGATAACCGTAAATAATAAAACTGTTTTGAACTTTTGTGCCAATAATTATCTGGGTTTGTCTTCACATCCAATGGTTATTGAAGCAGCGCATAAGGCTATTGATTCACACGGCTATGGAATGAGCAGCGTAAGGTTTATTTGCGGCACGCAGGATATCCATAAAGAATTGGAAAAAAAACTTTCTGAGTTTTTGGGAACAGACGATACCATATTATATGCGGCAGCATTTGATGCGAATGGTGGTGTGTTTGAGCCTTTATTTAACGAAGAAGATGCGATCATTTCCGATGCATTGAATCATGCAAGTATTATAGATGGAGTTCGTTTGTGTAAAGCACAGCGTTATCGTTATGAGCATAATAATATGGCTGATCTTGAAATTAAATTGCAGGAATCATCCCATCTCAGGAATAGGATCATTGTAACGGATGGCAGCTTTAGCATGGATGGAACAATTGCACAGTTGGATAAGATCTGCGACCTCGCTGATAAATACGATGCGATAGTAATGATCGATGACTGTCACTCATCAGGTTTTTTAGGAAAAACAGGAAGAGGTACGCATGAATATCGCGGTGTAATGGGCCGGATCGATATCATTACAGGAACACTTGGTAAAGCATTAGGCGGCGCCTCTGGAGGTTTCACCAGTGGGAGAAAAGAGATCATTGACATGCTGCGCCAAAAATCAAGGCCATATTTATTCAGTAATACATTGGCGCCATCAATTGTTGGTGGTTCTATTGCTGTGTTAAATATGCTTACGGAAACAACGGAATTAAGAGATAAGCTTGAAAACAATACAAAGTATTTCCGTAAAAAAATGACGGAAGCAGGATTTGATATAAAGCCCGGAGATCATCCTATCGTCCCAATTATGTTATATGATGCGGTACTTGCACAAACGATGGCGGCTAAGCTTTTGGAAGAAGGTATTTACGTAATTGGTTTCTTTTTCCCCGTGGTTGCAAAAGGACAAGCAAGAATTAGGGTACAATTAAGTGCTGCACATAAGCAACATCATTTAGATAAAGCTATTGCTGCATTTACAAAAATTGGAAAAGAGCTCGGAGTTATAAAGTAAAACTCCGTAACAAGTAAGCTAAATCAATAAATAAAAACGTGGATATACGATTGGTCTTGATGATTTAGAATATTTTTGTTGATTCTATCTCTATATTTTTGATCAAAGGTTATGAAATGTAATTATGGCACAGTATTTTCGTTTTCTCCTTTGAATCGCCGCCTTCCAAACCCTCCTTTGAATACCAGTTTTTAATTCACCCTTTCAAACTTTAAAAAACAAGTATGAAAAAACTGTTGTTCCTCCTGCTTGCAGGATCAGTAATGGCGATGACCTTAAGCTCATGTGCAGCGACAAAGAGAGATTGTAACGGAGTAAGACACACGAAATTGAAAAACGGCATCTACATTTAAACTATTTCACTGTTCATTTTTATAAAACCCGGTCTGCTGGGTTTTTTTGTTTTCCAGCGGTTTGATGGCCCGCACTTAACTTTGCCCCCAAACTTTACAAGTGATGAAGTTTAGAATAGTATCAATTTGTGTTTTTGCTTTTATTTTGAATTCCTGCTCACCTAATAATGTAGAAGAAGACAATAGCCTGGGAAAATATTTTACAGAAAATAAAGTGACCGGTTGCTTCGGGCTTTACAATAATGCCACCAATGAATTTACTTTTTATAATAAAAAAAGATTTACTGATAGCAGTTACCTTCCCGCTTCAACATTTAAGATCATTAATTCATTGATCGGTTTGCAAACAGGTGTTATCAGTGGCGATAGCATGGTGATAAAATGGGATGGCGTAAAACGAAATGTTGAAGAATGGAATAAAGATCTGTCAATGTATGAAGCCTTCCGTGTTTCAGCGGTTCCATATTACCAGGAAGTAGCAAGAAGAATTGGGAAAGACAGGATGGAATACTGGATGGACACGGTGAATTATGGCGCAGGCCCAAAAGACACGGCTTTCAGGATTCATACAGCAATTGATACGTTTTGGCTTGACAATACACTCAAAATTACCCCGGATGAAGAGCTGGGTCTTGTAAAGATGTTATACTTCGACCAGCTACCTTTTTTTAAAAGTTACCAGGAGAAAGTAAAGAAGGCAATGCTTTTTGAAAACACAACCATGTATAGGTTAGCCTATAAAACCGGCTGGGGTAGGAAAGAAAATGGAAATCAGCTTGCCTGGGTAGTTGGTTGGGTAGAAGAAAATAACCATCCTTATTTCTTCGTATTGAACTTTGAATCTTCTGAAGCAAATGCAGATATTCCCGCAATAAGAATGAAAATATTGAAAGGAATATTAAAACAACTCGGTTTTTTTGAAGGTAAAATGTAACAGTAGTTTTTAAAATTTATCAAACCTTAGCACTCTTTCTTTGTTAGTTTTGCAATAATTGATACTCTGAATTTCTATGCAGTTTTATTGTGAATCATTGACGGAATACAAACGGTTAAAAACAAGAGAAGTAAAGATCGGCGATCTGTTGCTGGGCAATTTTCATCCCATTCGTGTGCAGACAATGACAACGACTGATACGATGGATACATTGGCTACAGTTGAACAATCCATCCGTTGTATTGAAGCCGGGGCAGAATTGGTTCGTATCACTGCTCCCTCAAAAAATGATGCTGAAAATTTGTTGCATATAAAAAATGAGTTAAGAAAAAGAGGTTATTATACACCGTTGGTGGCCGATATTCATTTTACTCCTAACGCCGCCGAGATTGCGGCAAGAATTGTAGAGAAAGTGAGGGTGAACCCCGGTAATTATGTTGACAAGAAAAAATTTGAACTGATCGAATACAGCGATGCTGATTATGCCGAAGAGATCGATCGCATTCGTGAACGATTTACTCCATTAATAAAGATTTGCCAAGAATACGGAACGGCCATGCGGATCGGCACCAATCATGGTTCATTAAGCGACCGCATCATGAGCCGCTATGGTGATACGCCAGTGGGAATGGTGGAAAGTGCGATGGAATTTTTGCGTATAGCAAGGAATGAAAGCTATCATAATATTGTGCTGAGCATGAAGAGCAGTAATCCGCAGGTGATGGTGCAGGCGTATCGCTTATTGGTAAAAACAATGTTTGATGAATTTAAAGAATGTTATCCTTTGCATCTTGGCGTAACAGAAGCCGGCGATGGTGAAGACGGAAGAATAAAAAGTGCTGTAGGTATTGGTACATTGTTAGAAGATGGGTTAGGTGATACAGTTCGTGTTTCATTGACTGAAGATCCGGAATTGGAGATCCCGGTTTGCAAAGATTTGGTGAAGAGATATGCCTGTCAACAGTCGACAGTCAACAGTCGACAGCCGGTTCCAGCTATTAATAAACTCGCTTACGATCCATTTAATTATCAACGCAGGGAAAGTTTTGAAGTTGGAAATATTGGGGGTAAACATGTGCCGGTGGTGATTGCTGACCTGAGTAAGATCGAAAAAATTTCTTCATCTCATTTGCAAAGTGTCGGGTATGCCTATGATGAGGCAACTGATAAATGGAATATCAGCGATGCTGCTGCTGATTATGTTTTTACAGGTAACCAACTCCTTGATTTTTTATTGCCCGGGACACTAAAAGTGATAGTGTACCCCGAAACATGGGCAAAAGCAATTGATAAAACCAAATATTTCCCAATCTACCAGGATAGCGGTTATGTGGAATCAGCAATAAAAAGTGGACTAATGAATTTTGTGATGATCGATTGCTTTAACGATGGCGCTGATTGCTTTATTTATCTTGATAAATTGGTTAATGACTCCACTGTTGTTCTTTGCCTGAGTAGTACAAATAAGAATGCAATGCAGTCTGTTAGAAGAATGAATGCAGAATTGGTTGGTAGAGGAATAAAAAACCCGGTGATTAGTATTACAGACAGCAACTGGCAAACTGCTGATGAGCATTTAATTCATTATGCAACAGAAACGGGAGCATTATTTTTAGATGGTCTCGGTGATGGTATCTGTTTAGGCATGACGAAGAAAAGTTATGATCAACTAGCTGCAAACTATGAGCAAATGAATGCAAGCGGAAGAAACTACACCAATAATTTAACCATCGAACAATTTATCAATAACACTTCATTTGGAATTTTACAGGCAACAAGAACAAGAATTTCTAAAACAGAGTATATTAGTTGCCCCAGTTGCGGTCGTACTCTTTTTGATCTGCAGGAAACAACTGCGAAGATCCGCTCAAGAACAAATCATTTAAAAGGAGTAAAGATCGCCATTATGGGATGTATTGTCAATGGCCCGGGTGAAATGGCGGATGCGGATTTTGGTTATGTTGGCAGCGGTCCGGGAAAAATCACTCTTTATCGAGGAAAGGAAATTGTAAAGCGAAATGTCAACAGTGAAGTGGCAGTAGATGAGCTGATCGGCCTGTTGAAAGAAAGTGATGCGTGGTTGGAACCGGGGTAGGATTTTAGATTTAAGACTGCAGATTTTAAATTCTCATGAATAAGAATTTTTGGATTATAGTTTACATTTTGGTTCTTGCTGCGGATCTATTCGCTGTTTATACTGGCAATGAAACACTCCGGTATATAACCAAGCCGCTGTTAATGCCGTTACTGATCATTTATTTCATGGCTGAGACAAATTCTTTTATTTCTTCTTTAAAAAAATGGATTGTTCTGGCTCTCACATTTTCACTGGCAGGAGATGTGTTCCTGATGTTTGAGTCAAAGAATAGCAATTTTTTCATTTTTGGATTGGTGACTTTTCTTATAGCGCATATTTTTTATATCCTGTTTTTCGAAAATGTTATTCGAAAAGAAGGATTACGTAAAAACTATTGGTGGTTTCTTCCTGTAATTATTTATTATATCGCTCTAATTTATATTCTATCGCCGAATCTTGGAGATTTGAAATTACCTGTGCGGTTTTATGGAATTGTTATAAGTTATATGCTGATACAGGCGTTGCAGGCAGGCAGAATAAGAGATCTGGCTGCAGCAACATTCATGATCGGCGGAGCTGTATTATTCATCACCTCGGATTCTATTCTTGCCATCAATAAATTCTATGAGCCATTTGAATATGCAGGTATTGCAATAATGCTGACTTATGGAATCGCTCAATTGCTGATAACTCTGGGCGCCGTCCGATATATTAGTTCATCATCAAAACAATAAATTTGCTGAAGAGCATTACCGGAAGTACAAGTGTGCGACGCAAGAGATGCTTAATAGTAGTGCTAAGGCTGAATAAATAATTATTTAAACATGCAACAAACGGACTTTCTAGTTATCGGTTCAGGTATTGCCGGTTTAAGTTATGCATTAAAAGTTGCAGAGCAGTTTCCCGATAGAAAAGTATTAGTGATGACAAAGGCCGCGGCTGATGAAACCAATACAAAATATGCACAAGGTGGTATTGCCGTAGTGAATGACCTGGAAAACGATAGTTACGAAAAACATATTGACGATACACTGGTTGCAGGCGATGGATTGTGTAATGAAAAAGTGGTAGAGATAGTTGTGAAAGAGGGACCTGAAAGAGTAAATGATATCATTGAATGGGGAGCCAGGTTTGACAAAGAACAAGATGGCGATTATAAGCGTGGCCGCGAAGGGGGACATTCTGAATTCAGGATACTACATCATAAGGATATTACCGGTTGGGAAATGGAAAGAGCTTTGCTGGACGCTGTAAGCAAACTAAAGAATATTGAGGTCGTCAAACATTGCTTTGTAATAGATATTATTACGCAGCACCATCTTGGATTCCTGGTTACAAAGGCGACTCCTGACGTGGAATGCTTTGGTGTGTATGTATTGAATCTTGAAACAAATCAAATCGAAAAAATTCTATCAAAGATTACCCTGATGGCAACCGGTGGAAATGGGCAAGTGTACAGAACTACAACAAATCCTACAATCGCAACAGGAGATGGTGTGTCAATGGTCTATCGTGCAAAAGGAAGAATTGAAAATATGGAGTTCATACAGTTTCATCCAACGGCATTGTATGAACCGGGGGTTCGTGGTCATGCATTTTTAATTACAGAAGCCGTTCGGGGTGATGGAGGAATACTTAGAAATAGCAAAGGCGAAGCTTTTATGGCGAAGTATGATGAAAGAAAAGACCTGGCGCCAAGAGATATTGTAGCAAGAGCTATTGATAGTGAAATGAAAAAGACAGGTACTGAACATGTATATCTCGATTGTCGTCATTTTACCAAAGAAAAATTTGTGGAGCATTTCCCCAACATTTATAAAAAATGTTTATCGATCGGTATTGATATTACACAACAGATGATCCCGGTAGCACCCGCGGCGCATTATAGTTGCGGCGGAATAAAGACAGATGAATGGGGGAGAAGCAGCATCAATAATTTATATGCCTGTGGCGAATGTGCATCAACGGGTTTGCATGGAGCCAATCGGTTGGCGAGTAATTCTCTGCTTGAAGGGTTGGTTTTTGCTCATCGTTGCTCTGTTGATGCGGGGGAAAAAGTAAATACAATTTCTTTTCAAAATAATATTCCTGATTGGGATGCAGAAGGGACTTCACAGCCGGGTGAGATGATCCTCATTACACAAAGTTTAAAAGAGCTTCAGTTGGTGATGAGTGATTATGTCGGTATTGTTCGCAATGATATTCGTTTGCAAAGAGCTTCACGCCGTCTTGATCTGCTTTGGGAAGAAACCGAACAACTTTATCAAACAAGTACGCTGTCTCCCCAGTTACTTGAGCTTAGAAATATGATCACTGTTGGTTATTTGATCGTGAAGGGAGCAAGCTTCCGTAAAGAAAGCCGCGGACTTCATTATAATACAGACTACCCTGGCAAGAGCGAGTTAGTGCAGAACATCGTCCTTTGAGTTGTCATTCAGAATGGAGCGAGGCATCTAATTATGTCACCAGCTTCAATAATTCTATTGAACTTTCGTTGCGTCGCACACTTGTACTGTAGCAATTCTATTCATCATCATTTGCAGCAACCTGCCCTGAGCAAAGCGAAGGGTTCTTATCTTTGCTCATCATGTATTATATCGTTTACGGCTTATTGTATGCCGTTTCATTATTGCCGTTACGAGTTCTTTATTTACTTTCTGATTTTGTATGCTTCCTTCTTTATTATGTTGTTGGTTATCGGAAAAAAGTGGTGATGAGTAACCTGTTAAGGGCCTTTCCTGAAAAAACTGCAGCAGAGCGAATAAGGATCGCTAAAAAATTTTATCGCAATTTCACTGATAATTTTATTGAAGTTATAAAACTTGTTTCTGCTTCACCGGCTTTTATTAACAAGCATTTTACCGGCGATTATTCGCTTTGTCATAAATTAAATGAGCAAGGAAAAAAGTGCCAGGCTTTGCTTGCTCATAATTTTAATTGGGAAATGGGTTGTCTTGCAACAGCAGCTAACATCAAACAGCTGTTTATTGTAGTGTATATGCCTATCGGGAATAAAGCAATTGACAAGATCTTTATCAAGATCCGTACAAAAACAGGTGCCGTGCTACTGCCTGCCACGAATATGAGAAATGCAATTCTACCTTACCGTCACGAGATCTCTATGTTAGCCCTGGTAGCAGATCAAAACCCCGGCTATCCCAAAAATGCATACTGGGTGGATTTTTTTGGCAAGCCAACCCCATTTGTTAAAGGTCCGGAAAGTGGTGCCCGGAGGGGAAACACACCGGTTTTGTTTAGTAAAATGATAAAAATAAAAAGAGGCTATTACAAAGTTTTTTTTGAAATGGGTGAGGAGAACCCTGCGACATTGAACGGAGGTGAGCTAACAAAAAGATATGTTGAGTTTCTCAGCAACTTTATCAGAGAGTATCCCGAAATGTGGTTATGGAGTCATCGCCGCTGGAAATGGGAATGGAAACCAGAGTATGGCGAGATATTAAAATAAAGAGGCCCCCACTGGAAAGCAGGGGCCGTTTTTCATCACTACACAAAACTACTCAGTTCTTAGTCTTTTTCTTTTTCAGCTGGAGATAGTCCAGGAAATAAATGACCTTAAGTGAAATATTATTATTCTGATCAGCTTCCATTGTATTGCCTAAGTTTTTTATATAACTCTCTTCAACTATATCGGTATAATCAAACACGGCATTTTTCCAAACGATATTTATAAAACTACCGGGAGCAAATTGCCATGTGTATACCATATCCACATTAAAGAAATTTGCATTTTGATCCACATTTTGATTGAAGGAAGAATTGGGTTTCAGTAATCCATCTTGTTGCAACGTGAAGAATTCTTTGTTATTAACGCTGCTATAATAATGCCTGACTCGTAAAGTAATACCCATCATGTTATTGAAATTATATTTGGCGCCCAGGATATTCTCGAAGGTGTTTACTTTTCTTCGTCCAAAAATTATTTCAGTTGGATCTGACCATGCATAACCCAAATTATTAAAGCGAGGCTGGTAATTGATACGATAGGATAATGAGAATTTATTACTGAATCGGTAATTCTGGTTCAAGAACAGATCTATGGCAGACTGATCATAGAAATTAAAAAATTGACGGGCGGATCCTTCAAAATAGGCCGAGTATTTTTTTGAAGAGTTCGTCTCGACCCATGCTCCGCCTGAAAGACTTGAACCCCTGCGGAAAAACCAGCCATACGTCCGCGGTTCGTAAAAATCATTTTGATATGGAGTATAGTTCCAGAAAGATCCAAACCATAATAATTTTTTAGTTTGAACATGACCATTGAAATTAAAATTTGATTGCTGATATTTCTGATCAATAGTCCCGATAGGGGTAAACAAGTGACTTACGTTAAGATTGAAATTTATGCCGATCCTGTTATACCAGTTTTTGGGTTTAGTCCACCTGTAACCAATCCATGCACCATGATCAAGAAAATTGTTATTGGTAAAATATCCAAGGTCATTACTTGTAAACTTGGTATCTGTAAGTTCCTGCCATACATTAAAATTGAACCGGCCACTTGTTTTGCCAAAATATAATTGTTGATTGTATCCTGTTTTTGTATTCCCATTTGCCTCATAACCTATCAGGTTGCTGACGGCTGCTTTACCCCCCACATTCCACATATTTTTTTTATTATTAAAATCAAAAAGAGCAGCAGTTACGTTTGCATCGTAGTCATGGCCACTTCTCCAAACATTCGTATTAACAAGAGATACACTGGAATTGTGTTTTAAACTTTGATTTAAAACAAAAACATTATAGTTAGTAAGCGGGTTGGTTTCATACTTCCACTGTTCTTTGGAATTAATATTCTCGATCGTTGCATATTGTGCTTTGGTGATTGCATTCAAATACCCAATGCCCAGACCTTTTTGGGTTCGTCCTGATATTTTTGATGCATTGATCAACTTTGACTCAGTGGGGTTTTTGATCACTTTTTCATCAGATCCTATAACGTTAGGATCATATACATCATACAAATGCATTGGTGTGCCGCCAATTCTTCTTGAGTAAAATAAATTTCCCTTATTAAACAATTCTGTTCCTTCGGTAAAGAATGGCCTGTTCTCGGTATATTTTACCTCAAAGGGTGTTAGATTTAAAACAAGAGGATCGCTTTGTACCTGTCCAAAATCAGGGATCAAAGTAACATCAAGCGTAAATGCCTGGTTGATGCCATATTTAACATCCATTCCTCCATTAAAGCTGGTTGTCGTGTTTTCAATGCCGGGTTTATTGTAAGGAAAATGATTAATATACGTGGAAAAGTAAGGTGAGAATTGTAAACGCAATGGCGGTTTTATATTTGTAATACCGGTCCACAAACCTTCTTGTGTAAGAAAACCATTGACATTAATATCGATCGGGTTCCAGGTAGATTGTTGTTCAGTTTTTCTGCGACGACGGGTGATATTCAATCCCCAGTTTTGAATATCTTTTTTTCCAAAACGGATAGCAGAATAAGGAATGAACATTTCAAAACTCCAGCCATTATCGTGAATAACAGCACCGCTTTTCCAAACTGCATTCCATGTAAAATCCTCACCGCCGTTATTCCCGCCTGGCGACATTTTTGCATCCCATTGTTCATTCAATGGTGTGACGAAATATTCAAAGCCATTCAGCTTATCATAATAAGTATCGAAAATAATTCCAATATAATCATTGGCGCCAAAGCCATCACGACCTGATAATTCTCTTGCGATACTGTCTTTTGTTTTTTCATAACAATAGCCGCCAAAATAGATGCCTTCATCGCTATACATCAAGTAGGTTTCCGTCCGCACATCTTGAGCTTCAATGTTCCCCATCTTAGGACGAAATTCAACAAGGTTAGTCATTAATGCTGCATCTTTCCATGCAGAATCATTGATCAAGCCATCGATCTTTACAGTTTGGGTGGTTCTTTTAGCCGGTAATTCTTTTCGGGAAATTGTTTGTGCATTTACAAACAAAGTAAGCAATAGCATACCCGCAAGTGCAAAGTTGGTTTTGTGGTTCATGGTTATACTGTTCTACCTTAACGAACGAAAATTGTGATTTGTTACAGCAAAATGTTATAATTACTAAAACGTTCGTATAATAAAAATAGCGGCATCCGAAAGACTAATACTAATGAATTAGTTGAATGGCATTTACTACTTGACGAGTGGTTAAAAATCAGGGGCATTAACTTTTTATTATGAAAAATAAAAAGAGCTGATGTTAGATCAGCTCTTTGAATATAAAATGAAGTATAAATTTAGTTCAACACACTCTTTTCTTTAACTATTTCAACCTTCTCCTGCTCCTTAATCGCATTCCATCCGCCCGCAATATTGCGAAGATTATGTATACCCTGGCGTTTCAACAATGAACAAGCAATAACACTTCGATAACCACCGGCACAGTGCACATAAAGATTATGGCCGTCTTCAATATTTGCCATCGTTCCGGGATCGATCATGTCGCTAAGCGGCAGATTCATGGCGCCTGATAAATGTCCTTCAGCAAATTCATTCTCTTTTCTTACATCGAGAACGATCAGGTTTTCATCAAACTCTTTATCCATCATTAGTTCATCAGCTTCCACCTCAACGATCATATCCACTTTTTCTCCAGCTTTTTTCCATTCTTCAAATCCTCCTTGTAAATGACCATCAATGTTTTCAAAACCAACTCTTGCCAACCGGATGATCGTTTCTTTTTCTTTGCCTGGATCGGTCACAAGCAATAATGGTTTATCAAACGGTAAAAGACTGCCGGCCCATTCTGCAAAACGTCCATTCAGACCAATATTTATAGAACCGGGAACGAAACCTTTTACAAATTCTGTTTCTGTTCTTGTATCAAGAACAATAACATCATCGTTTATTAAGTTTTTAAATTCTTTAACAGGCAATGCCTTCATCCCTTGCTCAAGCACTTCATCCAAACTTTCATATCCTTCTTTATTTATTTGTGCATTGATAGGAAAATATTGTGGGGGTGCAGAAATCCCTTCGGTAACTTTTTGAATGAATTCTTCTTTTGTTTTTGACTCTAATGCGTAGTTATGTTTTTTCTGTTCACCAATTGTACTAAATGTTTCTTTACCCAAACTTTTACCACAGGCACTACCCGCGCCGTGAGCAGGATAAACGATAACATCATCAGCTAAAGGAAATAATTTAGTATGAATACTGTCATACATCATACCGGCAAGATCTTGCATAGTAAGATCAGCACCTTTTTGTGCGAGATCAGGACGGCCAACATCACCGACAAATAACGTGTCGCCTGTAAATACACAATGATCTTTTCCGTTCTCATCTTTTAATAAATAACAGGAAGATTCAAGTGTATGACCAGGAGTATGCAAAACTTCTATTGTAATTTTTCCAATCGAAAATTTTTCGCCATCTTTTGCGACAAGCACCGGGAATTTTGTTTCAGTCCTTGGTCCATAAACGATAGGGGCACCGGTCACTTTACCAAGATCAATATGCCCGCTTACAAAATCAGCATGAAAATGTGTTTCAAAAATGTATTTGATCTTTGTTTTGCGTTCATTGGCAAGATGAAGATATTCATCTATATCACGTAGCGGATCAATAATGGCAGCTTCGCCTTCACTTTCAATATAATATGCTGCTTCGCTGAGGCAACCGGTATACAATTGTTCAATAAACATGTTCAGTGGTTTAAATGCAAAGATAACTGAGATAAAAGATGCTATGAAAGTAAGTGAAAATATTAACACGAATCAATGCTATGGGCCAAGCAATTCATTTACAAACTTGTTGAGATCCAGCAATCTTTGCCTGTTTACAGAATAATAAATGAATTTTCCTTCTCTTTTTGTTTTTACAAAGCCTGTTCTTCTTAAAATAGCAAGTTGTTGCGATGCCACTGCCTGCTCAAGCAACAGGTGTTCGAATATTTCAGTCACGGTTACTCTTTCCTTTTCACCAATATATTTTAAAATTACCTGGCGGAGTTTGTGATTAACGGACCGGAGAATAATGGCAGCCTTCTTGATATCAAGCGTATCAATTTTTAATTCCGGTTCAGATACTGTCTCCGGGATTATGGTAAGTGAATAACTGTTCATGACAAGTGTTGGTTGGTGTAAGGATGATCAAAAGTAGCTTTCATTTAGTAAAAGATCATCTGGCCGGCGTATAAAATTCTTTCAGGTATAAAGGTTCTGCGTATGCAAGATCAGCAAATTCTTTTTCAACAAACTTTTTTTCCGATAATGCGGTCATCGATGAAGCGTCTGCTTTTATCTCGCTGAAAATTGCCTTTTCATGTTTTTTAATGGTGCCGAACTTATTACTGCCATTTCCAAAAAAACAAATACTGTTATTTAAAAGATATTTATCAAAACTATTTTCATTCAATGTCGTGGCTGCAGGTTCTTTTACAATTTGCAATTCCTTTGTATAGATCGCTGTGAATACTTCCA
This sequence comes from Chitinophagaceae bacterium, assembly GCA_035764525.1. Lineage (GTDB taxonomy): Bacteria > Bacteroidota > Bacteroidia > Chitinophagales > Chitinophagaceae > VBAS01. The sequence continues at coordinate 16,661 of DASTZB010000522.1, forward strand.
TTCTTCTGGCATCGATAATCGGGCAAAGCAGATCCGCCTGTTCGCTTTTAGCAGCATTCGCCATTACTAATAAAGTATTCAGGCTGATCAGCGGTTTATTCAATGCATAACAAATTCCTTTTGCAGTAGCCATTCCAATTCTCAAACCAGTGTAGGAGCCCGGTCCGCCAGTTACAGCAATTGCATCAACCGATCCTAAAGCTGAATTATTTTTTTCAAAAGTTTCTTTTATAGCAATATGAAGCCACGAGGCATGGTCTTTTTGACTTTCATTTTTTGCAATAGATAAGACTTTCCCATTTTTTGCAAGACATATGGAAGCAACATCAACTGCCGTATCAATATTCAATATTAATGCCATTATCGTTCTTTTGCTTCTTTTAATAAAAGGCGTGCCGGTTGGTATCTTTTTTCAGTTTGAGATAATTCGGCCAGTAATGTTGTAATATTTTTCAAGCCAATTTTCTCACACCATTCAAAAGGCCCATAAGGATAATTTGTTCCCAATTTCATTGCAATATCAATTTCTTCTTTTGTACTTACATTTTCTTCCAAAGCAAAATAGGCTTCGTTAATGATCATGCTCACGACTCTGGCAGAAATAAAACCCTTGACATCAGGAACCCATTCTGCCTTTCTGTTTAATAAGCCTAAAATTTTTTCTGCTTTATTATTATCTCCGTCATTACCACGACACATTTCAGCAATATTTCGTTTTAAGAATCCCGGCCAGGCATTAATACGAATGACAGGCAGACCAAGTTCAGCGATCGTTTTATTCATTGAATTCACAAAAACTGGTTTTGATAAAAAATCAGTCAAATGAGAAGTATCGTAACCGTTTTGTTCGAACAACAGATCAAATATTGCATCGGCATCAATGTATGATGAAAGGTTTTTTGAAGAATTTATCCAATCAATTTTACACTCATTACTTATTCCTGTTGATAAAAGCTCCTCTTTTAATTGTTCATTTGTCAATACCACCAGCCGCATACATTATTTTTTGCAAAGAAAGGGCATAAACCTAAATTCGTTATCCTTAAATAAAATGAATGGAAAAACAAATAATCAATACACCATCGGCCCCGGCGCCTATCGGACCTTATAACCAGGCAATACTTGCCGGTGATATGCTTTTCATTTCTGGTCAGGTCTGCATCGATCCATCCACCGGCGCTTTAAAGAACGAAGACATACAACAGGAAACGCAGCAGGTGATGCATAATCTGCGTTCGATATTAACTGCAGCGGACATGAGTTTTCATAACGTAGTAAAAACGACAATTTTTATCACAGACATGAATCGGTTCTCGGAGATCAACGAAGTGTATGGAAAATATTTTGACAGCAACAGTAGTTTTCCTGCAAGAGAAACTGTACAAGTATCAGCATTGCCAAAATTTGTAAATGTTGAGATTAGCATGATCGCAGTAAAATAAACCCTCTGTTCTCCTAAAGGGGAGGAGACTTAGGATGAAAAGCTCAACAGGGAATGAATAAAATTATTGACGTAAACTGTTTTTTTGTTCCAAACGTCAATATATCCATTAGGCTTTCGTTGCGACGCTCCGTTCATCTCACTGTTCTTTGTTGTACAATTGCGTCGCAGTTTACGCAGAGCGAAGCGAAGGGTCGCACTTAAGGGTTCTTATCGCTAATCATCAATTATCGTAAATCATGCGCCGGTTAGTACAAATAGTTTTATTGAAACCGATTTTATGGTTCTCGAGAAAATTTTCATCCCGGCCTGAGCGACACAGGATTTTCAAGGCTCTCTCAGCTTTATTCAGAAATATTAAGGAAGAGCCAGGAAAAAAAGGAGTTATTCTTACGCTGAGAGAAAACAGTAAAGTCATTATTTTTTCAGATCAGCATCGCGGTGCAAAGAACGGAGCCGATGATTTTATGAAAGCTGAGACAGCTTATCTCGCAGCGCTTGATTATTATTTTGAAAACAAATTTCAGTACATCAGTCTTGGCGACAGTGAAGAGCTTTGGGAAAACACATTAAACCAGGTAAAGAAGAATAATACTATAACTTTTGAAGCAGAAAAAAGATTTGTACTGAAGGACAAGTTTTTTAAAGTTTTCGGTAATCATGATCTTTATTGGGATAACAGCCCGATCGCTTCCCAACAATTAAAGGCGATCTATGGGAAAAAGCTTCGTGTGTTTGAAGGGATTATTCTTGAGAAGGATAATAAAGAAGGCAACCGGCAAAAGAAAACTGTCAGCGATCCTTTTTCATTCCTTAAAAAAAAACCAACTATTGATGATGAAGTCTTGCCAATTGCCAACTGCCCGTTGACAATTTTTCTTACCCACGGTCATCAGGGCGATGCAAGTAGTGATGGTAATTGGTTCAGTAAATTTTTTGTAGCAAATATCTGGGCGCCGCTGCAATCTTACTTAAGAATAAATTTCAACACACCGGCTTATGACGAAGATCTGAAGACAGCGCATAACCTTATGATGTATGAATGGTCGGCAAAATATAAAGGCCTTGTTTTAATTACCGGCCATACTCACCAGCCGGTTTTTGAATCACTCACGCACCCGGAAAAATTGTACAAACAGCTGGGTGATGCGATCAAATCAAACCGGGCAGATGAAGTAAAACAAATCGAAGAGGAAATAAAAAGAGGAGGCCGTGATTATAAAACAACCCCCGCACAATATCTTACCATGAAGCCATCCTATTTCAATTCAGGTTGTTGTTGTTACCGCGATGGAGATATTACAGGTATCGAAATAACTTATGAAAAGATTTCATTGGTGAAATGGAATATTAATAAACGAAGAGAAGTATTGGATGAAACAACACTAGAAAGACTACAATCAATACTTCGTTGATCAATTTTCGTTTCAGCATTTCACTGTTTTCTTTTTCTTTCCAATAGATCCTCGTGCTTCTATCTTTTTAATATAATCTGCTGCCGATGGAACTTTGCAGGCAGTCCCTTCCATATCAACATAAACATCCCCGATCTTTTTT
>DASTZB010000523.1:0-3145 GCA_035764525.1 Chitinophagaceae bacterium
GAATGGCCGAAACACCTTTGTTCATGGACCAGGTCTGTTATGGACTGGATCTTCGCAATTATGATGTGCAGCAATTGAGAAAAACTAAAAAGATCAACCTGCAATGGATAATGGACTTATACAAAGCACATCCTTATAAAGAAAAATTCTTTGATTCTAAATTGAGCAAAGAAATGGGAACGATCGAAAAACTTATTGGTTCTGGTTTGTTCCGTCAACAGATAATAGATGGCAAATCAGAAAAGGAAATTCGTGCAAGCTGGGAACCGGGATTAAGCGAATATAAAAAGATGCGAAAAAAGTATTTGTTGTACCCTTAATGTGCCTTTGGCTCGTAGAAACTCACCATCCAGTTGATACCAAATTTATCGGTAAATGTTCCAAAAGAATCTGTCCAGAATGTTTTGGTTAAAGGCATTGTCACCTTGCCGCCCGCTGAAAGCCCATTGAATAATTTGTCGGCTTCTTCCTTACTGTCAGCAGTAATGGATATAGAAAAATTATTCCCCTGCGAATAATCCGATGCCCATTCACCACCTGTATCGCTACCCATTAATACTGTTTCTTTACTGATCGGTAATGACATATGCATGATCCTATTCTCCTCACCGGGCTTAAGCTTGCTATTTTCCCCGGCAGGCATATCTTTAAAGCGGCCCATATAAGGAAATTCACCTCCAAATACTGACTGATAAAATTTAAATGCTTCTTCACAGTTACCATTGAATGTAAGATAGATGTTTACAGTTGCCATGGTTTAATGATTAGTATTAGAAAAGATGTCTACCAAATGTAAGATAAATGATAGCTAAAAAAGTGTTTTTGCTTTTTCAATTATCGTATCAATTCCAGCTGCTTCATCAGCAGGAGTTAACGAAACTGCAATGTCAGGCAACACCCCGTTCTCAATAATAAAGCCATTTGGTAAACTGGTTATAGAACCTGAAAAATTTACAGACCACCCATTAGGCAACTCAAAACCTGTTGGCTGTCCCCCTCCACCGCCAGTTTGGTCTCCTACAATTTTTATTTGAGAAAAGGCTTTGCATCCTGCAACAAAAAAATTGCAGGCACTGTAGCATTTACGATTGGTTAATACAACTATTTTACCTGCGTACTTTATTTTGTCAGTCGTGGGTTCAATGATACTTTCCTGTTCTTCAGAAAAATCATTATGCCCCGGGCCATTTTTATATTTTGTTTTATACAGCACTGTATTTTGTGAAGCAATTCTCTTGAAAAAGCGATAAGCATTAGAAGGATCACCGCCCGGGTTGTTCCTTATATCAAGAATAATTCCTTTTAACCCCACAATAGAATTGAATCTTGTTAGCACAACGTCCAACTGATCATCAGTAAAAGGAGATGCAAAACTCCCGTAATAAACATAGCCAATATTTCCACTTAATACAGTATGATAAAGCGGTCCTGTAACTTCAAAACCCCGTAGATAGTTCCTGTCAATAATCTCTTTATTAAAATTGGCCGGAAAGTTCAGATAGAAATCGTTGTAGTAAGAAGTGGAAAAACCGGCCCTTAAATTTACATGCCCGTCTCTTAATATATTCAGCATTTGCGCACATTTATTGAAGAGTTCCCGATCGGTCATGTTATTATTTATTTGAGGGCGGTAAGTTTGATAAACTGCATTCCAATCAATATTCTTATACTCAAAAAAAGAATACCCGCGGTCAATGGTTTGCCAAAGAGTTTCAAAGGTTATTTCTACATCAGCAGATTCTGATTCTGGCATGATCACTTTTTCACAAGAAGAAAAAATAAAAGTTATAGTAAAAACAAGAAATATCTTTTTCATAATCGGATCTTTTTAGATTAATAGTTGGAGAGGAATGCAATTGAAATAAGATGTTCTGCAGCGTACACTGAATTGATGGTTGTCATCTTATAAAAATCCCAAGTGTACCCAAGCTTCAATTCATTTTTATTGAATAAAGGATAGGTAAATGACAGGCCGCTTGTTATTCTGAAGTTTTTATTTACAGTAACAACGCTGCTATTACTGAACAGATCACCCAGGAAATCATTTTTTGGATCAATAAATTCAATACGGTTCAGGTAGTAAGGCCGGGCAATATGAGAAAGCAGCGGCACGCTGAGACCAATTGCTGCTACACATTCTCTTTTATTCAATCTCACAGTTTTATCAAGTTTGGCGGCAGGCCCGATGCTTAATGTATAATCATACACTAACTGTGAATTATCTAATTGTTCCGCTCTCTTAAGATTAAAGAGCAATGAAGCATTTCCCCCTGCATACAATTTTAATTTTTCATTCCACTCTTTTACTCTTACCAAATATTGATAATCCAATACAAACCTCGTAGTCCTTACTTCCATTGGTCTTAATTCATTGCTCCTTTCAGTTGTTAATTTATTAAAGGTGGGCTGCAGCAAAAACTGGCAGTATTTCTTTTCACTGTTTTTGATAAAGCCGATTGACGGCGCTACCCCTGTACCCTTGTACCGAACATAAGAAATTCCTTCATCATACATATTTTGGATGGAGAGTCCCAAACCCAAAAGCCAATAACGGTTATCAGTTTTCTTTGATCTTGGCAATTCAGGATTTTGAGCGGAAACAATACTCGTAAATAAAATTGCATGGAAAATTAAAAAGAAGGTTTTCATAAAGATCATTTTGTTTTTATAGCCCGGTTATAGTAATTCAACAGTGATACGTTTCAGGGCTTGCTTAGTTACAAACCAAATTAGAAATATTAATAATTCTGAAAACGACCATTTATATAAAAGGTATTTTGACTTGTTTAAAAATCGGCGCAAAACGAATCTAATCAGTGTTTAAAAATAGTAGAGATGGGGAAATTTGATCCGAAGACAGGCCTCATTCTATTCAAAAAACTGAACAAGATTTTTATCCGGATCTTCTACCAAAAAATTTCTTTTACCTGAATCGTCTTTATAAATACGAGGTATGGATATATTTAGTTTATTCAAATGTTCGATAAAGCTGTCCATCACTGTTACTTTAAACCCAATTTTGAAATAGCCGTGTAACTTTGTCCCTTCTGGTTTTCCTTTCAAAAACTCTTTAGGATCCAGCCATGCATTATTTTCAATTATTTCTAACACGATTTGTGGTGACTCCATTATAGCGACCCTTATT
>DASTZB010000524.1:0-2550 GCA_035764525.1 Chitinophagaceae bacterium
CGATCGAAGAGATAAGAGCAAACGGCATTTTTGGATGGTTAAGAGATTTTGGAGAAAGATTTGGATGGAGACAAACCGGTGAATTGACCAAATTGCAAAATGCAACTAATCTTGGCGGTATCGGGTTAATGATTGCAAAAAGGATTGAAGAAGGAAAATCGGGCCATGTAACCATTGTTATTCCTGAATTGGATAATACAAAAGCAAAACGAAATGAGCATGGAGAAGTAGTTGCGCCTCTTCAAAGCCAGGCAGGTGCTGTAAATTTTAAAATTGGTACTGGTAAAAAGGATTGGTGGCTCGGCGCACAATTCCAGGATCATGCGTTTTGGATACACGCCTGAGCCTTGCATTATTTTTCGAAACAAGCATAAAATACCTTGCCCGGTAACTATCCAGTTTTTTGACTGAAAAAATTACCGAGTCAAGCAAATAAGACAAATAAAAATTTAAATAACGATTACGCTATTGCTTCCGCCGAATTCGTTTGGAACCTCTTTATCAGCCTCAGGATCATTCAACCACAAAGCCTCGTTCACTAAATATTTGAATTCATGAGTAGAATCTTTCGGAAGATTTACATCAGCGCTGAAACTTCCATCCTTCTTCTTACTCATGATAACAGAATTCTTCCAGTCGCTATTGAGACCAAGAATTTCAATAGTTTCAGCAGCATCTGCTGTAAATGAAAATTTTACTTTGCAATACTCTTTTGTTTTGTAGTAGGTTTTTTGTACCATTTTCTTTCTTTTAAGTTTTTTAATCTGTCTTAAACTACCGTTCATTAGCAAGGCACATCGTGAAAACGGATCAAAACGGGACTTTCTTTGCACTTAATACCGCAAAGTTAAGTATGTAACCTTTCCGCACTGATCTATTTATAAAGGTGAGATCCATTTGTGGATTACTTGTGAAGACAAAATAGATTTTTTCATTTCTTTAGAAATTTCAATTTTTATAAAATGAAAATCCGCATTGCAGATGTACAGGATATTTATCAAATACAGGTTATCAGAAATCTTGTAAAAGAGAATCGTTTGTCTGATCCGGCTTTGGTTCCGGATAGCGATGTAGAAGATTATATAACCCGACGTGGAAGGGGATGGGTTTGTGAGATCGATGAACAAATTGTTGGATTTGCCATTGCAGACCTGGTAGATAATAATGTTTGGGCATTGTTCATTCATCCTGATTTTGAAAGAGTAGGTATTGGAAAAAAATTACATGATGAAATGATGAACTGGTATTTCTCGCAAACCGATAAAACGGTTTGGCTGGGAACCGCGCCGAAAACAAGAGCGGAATTGTTTTATAGAAAAGCTGGTTGGAAAGAAGTCGGGGTCCACGGCAAAGGCGAAATAAAATTTGAAATGAAAAAAGATGAATGGAAATCTTTACAAAAGTAATTTTTTATACATGCTTGCGCTAAACTTTACACCTTTCCCCGAATTAAAGTGGTTTTTTACAGTACATTTAAGAAAATATTTTTATGATCGCCATTAAACACATCCTTTCTCTTTTTATTTTCCTTTTCCTGATACTTACGGGTTGTAAAAAAAATATTGTTACTGCTGAAGTGGCCAGTGAGGAAATAGCAGCCGGGAAACCAACACCGTCTCCGCCGCCACCAGTTCATGGTGTTTGTGATTATGATATTAATGAAGCTGCCATACTTGGGGCAGGGTGGACAAAAACTTTTGATGAGAGTTTTTCAAGCAATCTTAATAATTGGAACACATGGTATGGTGGTGCATTCAATAATGAGTTGCAGCTTTACCAGGCCAATAATCTTTCTGTTGCAAATGGCAATCTTATGATCAGCGCAAGAGGGGAAGCTGTAACCGGACCAACTACACCATTTGATGCAACACCGAAAACATTTAATTATACCTCAGGTCGTATAGAATCAACGACAAATTTTTCTGCATCTGCTTCTGCACCAGGTGTAAGAATGATGGCAAGAATAAAACTCCCTACAGGATATGGTATGTGGCCGGCATTCTGGAGCTATGGCGATCCCTGGCCAACACAAGGAGAGATCGATATACTGGAAGCAAGAGGACAGGAGGATATGAAATACCAGACAAATTATTTCTATGGCAGAACTGCAAATCGCAATCTTGTTCGCGGTGCTGAAGGCTTTGTGACCACTGATGTGAGTTTGCAAACTTGTTATCATGTATATGAAATGATCTGGAGCCAAAATGAGCTGAAGTTTTATTTTGATGGCGTGTTGGTAAAAACTAATTCGGGGAGTTATGTGTCAAGCCTGTTTGGGAAAACAGAACGAATCACTTTGAATCTTGCAGTGGGTGGACTTTTCTTTTCAAACTTCAACCCGGCATTAATTCAAACAGGGACAATGTATGTTGATTGGGTGAAAGTATTTACTTCGGGGAATTAAATTTTTGAGGCAATAATGCAAGTAGCTGTATAGTTATATTTGCAAACATGATCCCTTCGCTCAGCGATTTCCAAAATCCATTTTTTATTGGCGTTGCCGGTACCGGCATGAGTGCATTGGCTCAATACCTGCAGGGTATTGGAAAA
>DASTZB010000525.1:0-9452 GCA_035764525.1 Chitinophagaceae bacterium
ATAAATTCAGGCATAAGTCAACCGCCGAACAGATTGCAGATAGCCTGAGCACAGCAGAACTTCTTAACAGATATAAACCCATCGAAATTGACTCTTCGGTCCTGGTTAAAGATAATATCCGAATAGGCATAGGGCATTACAAAAACCATTCTCAAATTATCGAAATAAGTGGTTGGGCTTATCGTGAAAATTCAAATAATAAAAATGCTATTATAAAAACTATTTTACGATCAAAAGATAAGATATATGAATTGCCAACTAACCAGTTAGACAGGTCTGATATAGCATCTTATTTTAAAAGGAAGGACATATTCAATGCTGGGTTCATTTCAACTGTTAGCAGATCTCAATTAGAACCGGGCGATTATCAAATTGGAATTGCTGTCATGTATAAAGACAGCTTAAAAAAATGGTTCAATTATATTCCTGATAATCATTTATTGATCAGGAGTAATTACAAAATTGAAAAATTAAGCTCTACTCACTCACTTCAAGTTCAGAAAAATGATATTGAATACAATATCGCTTCAGTTGAAGAAAATGAAAACAAGTTCCTTATTGATGGCTGGGCTTTTTTTAAAAACGCAGATTCAAGGAATACAAAAATTAATTTAATCCTTCAGGACACTACCGGAATAACTTATAGAGTTAATACTGATATAGTAAGGAGAGCTGATGTAAGTTCCTATTTTAAAAATCCTTTACTTGATTACAGCGGCTTCGCGGTTATCATACTTAAAGACAAACTACCTCCGGGAGTCTACACCTTAGGAATTGAAACTATTTGTTGCAATGGGCGAAGTAGCTTTGGCATGGGTGATAAAAAAATTATTATCAATGCTCCTTAATGAAATTTCAGGTCTTGCTTTGAGGTAATTGAACTATTTACTCTCTTTCACATACTTAAATTTGTCTGCAATAACCTTAAGAAGATATTCCTTTTTATCGCTATTATACTCCCAAAACATAACACCCGCAAGATGATGTTGCTTTACATATTTACATTTCTCCTTTACAGATCTTTCGTTATCATAAGAGATAAATATTTTTTTCTCCGAATTAAAAAGATAAGGAGCCTTCGCAGTAGCATCCCAATATTCCTTATAACCATTTTTATTAAGGAAACTATCTTTTAAATAAGTAAATCCACCGCCTCGTGCAAATCTTATCGCCTTCCTATATAAACCGTTATTATCGGTTGATTCCATTTGCCAGCCTTTACCATAAAAAGCCATTCCGATCACAATTTTAGCGGCCGGCACACCTGCTGCTATAAATGTCTGTATTGATCTGTGTGCAGAATATTGGTCGCTATCTCCTGAAGAAACATACAAATTGGTATGATGGCCCGAGACAGGATCCCAGCCACCAGCATAATCATAGCTCATAATATTTATATAGTCTGTATACTGCTGTACTTTGTCCATTTCTGTATGATCAAGATAAGCCTGCGATCCGCCAACAGCAGTTGTTACATAATATTTCATCTGCCTCGTGCGACTGAGACTATCGAGACCTTTCCTTAACTCTTTAAAAAGAAGAGTATAATGTTGTTTGTCTTCGGGTCGATAGACGTTGCTGTCACCGATCATGCCCGGGTATTCCCAGTCTATATCGATACCATCTAAGTAATATTTTGAAACTATATCCACTGCACTCAAAGCAAAGTTTCTTGTAGAAGTGTCGGTCAGTGTTGCATCAGAAAAATTTTTGCTCCAGGTCCATCCTCCAATCGAGATCAATATTTTTAAATCCGGATTTATCCTTTTTAACTCACTCAACTTTCGCAGGTTCACTGTATCTGTCGTTTCATTGTGCAGCCATGCACGATTATCCTTAATATCAATAAACGCATAGTTAATATGCGAAAGCCGCAACACATCAATAGAATCTGTTGCGATCAATCCCCGGAAGCCACCCACATAGCCAATTATAACTGGTTTTGTCTTCGGTTTTATAAAATATGATGGCGGAATTATGATCGCTGCACAAAACAAAAAACCTATATTAAAAATCGTCTTCTTCATATTTAGAAGTGATTGTTTATTTGTCTTCAACTCAACGCCATTCAAGCTTTTTATGCATTAAAAATAATATCAGTAACGAATGATCTATTGCTTGTTTGGCTGAGCTTGCTTTGCAATTTCAATATCCTTTGCTACATCCGGCCGGATCTTTTCCCAGTGAAAAGTGAGATAAAAATTTTCTTTACTTTCTTTACCACCCTGCTGGCTTAAATGTACCAGCGGCATCTCTTTATATAATGGTTTGGCAATGCTAATGATACTATCCCAATAATTCAATGCATTTTGTAAATGCTTTACTGCATTTTGTTTATTGCTTTCGCCAGCACGAGTCCGATACGTTTGCAAAGCAATGCCTCCTTTTATTTTTTCCGCCAGATGCAAGCCAAGATAAGACCATGCTTTTATATCAGCGACTTCATAACGTAATGCCTTGTTCACTGATACATTTATTTTACTGACAAGTTTTAATGCATTGTTACAGTCTTTCTCTAACATCTCTGCAAGCATAGTTGGAGTGATCACCTTTTTATCAATAATCGTTTTAGACTCTGTTCGTTTTACATAATCAGCAATCGAAACATAAGTTGTATCAAGTGGCGGCTGTTTGATAAGACGATCAACAGAAATGTACTCTACCCGTTTGGTTGTGTTATCCAATGCCATCATGCCTTCACTGTATAATGTAAAATCCCAGCCACAGTCGAAATAAGAAGCTAATCGCAATGGCGTGGTGCCCGCTAATGAAGATGCTATCAATAATTGTTCACCAGCATTTCCATAGAGTCGGGTGAATTCTTTTTTAAATAGATCATCAGCAATGTTCGGATCATACATTAATCTTCCCCAGAGTTTATAAAACAACCATTGTCTTTCGAATGCAAAATGCCAGGGAAGATCAACATTATCTTTAGTAAAATAGTCTTTTGCAGGTATATAAGTTTCAGAACCGATGATATAACCCCCTGAATAAGATCTTTTGTTTTGCACGATATGTTTACGAACAAATGAAGGCACACCCCATCGAAGACAAAAGAAATCTTCATTGCGGGCAGTCCATACAATTTTATACGCAGTTGGTTCAGGTTTGAAATAAGTATCATATAATTTTCCGCCATGCACTTTAATAAGTTTTGTCGTAGAATGTGCATGTGACCAGTTGAATTTTAGATCGGCCCATATTGGACCATCGGTAAAACCCATTGCGGCTTCCCTTTCTATTCCTTGACGTGTCAATTGTTCAGTTTCAATACTTGTGATTCCCAATGAACCAATAGTGCTTGAAAAAGGAATACGATGTATGAGTTTTGATTTTCGATTGGCCAAACGCATTCCTTCAACAATGGTTTCCCTCATCCACTCTTCTCGTTGCTGCGGCGTCATACCACCCATGCCTTCTCCCAATGTAAGACCCATACCGGTAAGACCGGGATATTCTTCCAGCATTTGTGTCACACATTCACGGGTATATCTTTTTATAATTTCTGAAGTGTCTCCATTTACAAAATATTCATGCGTCAGGTTATCCATTGCCACGTTATGTGCCCTCGCAAATTCAGGACTAACAAAAATATTGAATGGAATAATATAAGTTTCAATTGCTCTTTCGGTAGCCATGTTGATGATCGAATGAAAAAGTTTTTGCCACTCTCTCATTTCTCCTTGACTCCATGGACTTGCTTCGGGAAAATTCTTTGGTTGGATCAAAAAAGTATAAGGATGAAGATTCCAGAGTGTAAGTGTATTGAAACGATTTATCACCATCATATCAAGAAAAGCTTTCCAATAACTGGTGCCGCGGCAGGTTTGATCATGCAATTCCAGCGCATAGCTATGACGGTAAGTATCCCATGGAAGGTCATATTTGATAGCACGAAAAGCAAGAAATGGTTTTTCATTTTTTGGTTTGCACCCTTTTAATGCAATGCCATTACTTAAATCTTCAGCCAGCGAAAGACAGCCATAAATCAGACCGCGTTCATCGCCACCAACAATATTTATTGTTTGTTTTTCCTTTTTTATAAAGAAGGATTCGGGTCCGGCTTTAGCCTGCAGCGAAAGATTGATTTGAAAAGTTGCAGGCATGGCAGATAGTTGATAGCCTTTTTCCTTTAGAAATTTTTCGAGCCGTAACGCCGCATAAGATTGCTGGGGTGAAGTTTTATCAAAATTTATTGTAACCGTTTGGGAAATCGCAGCAGGAATAAAAACAGGTAAAAAAAAATATAACAATACAAACTTTTTCATCTAATGAATTTAGGAAAGAATCCTGTCTCCTGAGCATAAAGAACACACCCGGGTAGATAAAAGATGAAACCAGGAAATTTATTTACCCTTCAACTCAATCCACACTGGCGCATGATCGCTTGTTTTCTCCCACCCTCTTACATGTTTATCAACTCCTGCGTTTACAAGTTTGGGTTTTAATTGAGGGCTCAATAAAAAATGATCTATCCGTAGGCCGGCATCACGCTGGTAAGCATTTCTGAAATAATCCCAGAATGTGTAGATCTTTTCCTTTGGATAAAGTTTCCGAATTGCATCTGTCCAGCCCTGCTCAACTAATTTTTTATAGGCATCCCGAATTTCTATTCTGAACAATGCATCGTTTACCCATCGTTCCGGTTTATAAACATCCAGCTCCGTTGGCATTACATTAAAATCACCGATCAGTGCGACAGGGATTTTTTGATCCAATAATTTTTTTGCGTGTGCGGTCAGTCGCTTAAACCATTTTTGCTTGTATTCGAATTTCGGACCGGGCCATGGATTACCATTAGGAAGATAGAGACATCCTATCACCATTTTGTTTACAATTGCTTCAATATACCTGCTGTGACTATCTTCGGGATCACCTGGCAGTACCCGCCTTAATTCATTAATTTCTCCAACCCGTGAAAGGATAGCCACACCATTCCAACTTTTTTGTCCATGCCATTTAACGGCATAACCGGCATCGTTAATCGCTTGCAAAGGAAATTTTTCATTTGGTGCTTTCAGTTCCTGCAAACAAACTATATCCGGCTTCGACTCATTTAACCAACGAAGTAATACGGGCAGGCGACCATTGACTCCATTCACATTATAAGTAGCGATCTTCATTGGCTATTTTTTCCTAAACTTAAGAATTCCTTACCATTTATCTTTTTCAAATCCGTTCCCGAGCCAGCTGAGCGGGATTCCTTAATTTCATTTCCTATGGATGGATTCCTCATCACAATTGCTTCGATCGCCGCCGCCGGGTTATTGTTTATTTTTTGGCTAAAAACAAAAAAGACAACAAGAGTCGCTGTCACTTCTGCTAAACCCTTTCCTGATTCACACAAGCGAATACTTGCAGAGCAAGTGCCATTTTACCAGTTACTGGATGATACAAGAAAAAATGAGTTTGAAAACAGGATACAGCATTTTCTTTCACAAACAAAAATTACAGGAGTAAACACAGTTGTGGAAGATCTTGACAAAGTATTAATAGCTTCAAGTGCGGTCATCCCGATTTTTAATTTCCCGGGTTGGGAATATATACATCTCCATGAAGTATTGCTTTATCCTGATTCATTCAATCATGAATTTGAACAGCAAGGGAATGGTCGTGATGTATTAGGCATGGTTGGGAGTGGCGCACTAAATCATGTGATGATCTTATCGCAGCACCAGCTAAGACAAGCCTTTATTAATAAAACAGGAAAAGACAATACAGCGATACACGAGTTTGTACACCTGGTTGATAAAACGGACGGCGATATTGATGGCATTCCCGCTTTTATCCTTGAAAAAAAATATATACAACCCTGGTTGCAGTTGATGCAACATGAAATAAGACTGATTAACGAAGATAAGTCAGATATCAATCCTTATGGAGCGACAAACGAGGCTGAGTTTTTCGCTGTTGTGTCAGAATATTTTTTTGAAAGACCAAAGCTATTAAAGGAAAAACACCCGGAGCTTTATGAATTGCTGGAGAAAATTTTTTGTAAGCAGCCGGCTGAATAAAAACCTCTTTTACTTTTTATCGATGTTTTATTCCGCCTTCGGTAGTGAGAAAGAAAAAGTGCTTCCTTTCCCCGGTTTACTTTCAATATAAAGCTGTCCCCCATTTCTTATCATGAATTCTTTGCAAAGTTTTAATCCCAGGCCCGTACCCGATTCACTTGCTGTTCCTTTAGTAGAATAAAAATCATTGCCGTTTATTTTTTTCAATGCTTCAGGGCTGATGCCGGTTCCATTGTCCTGCACAAACACTTCAACAAGGGTACAGTTTTCATGTACACCTATTTTAATATTTCCTTTTTGAGGAGTAAATTTTATAGCATTGGAAACAAGATTACGCAAAACAAGATTCAGCATATCCTTATCCATAAACCCATAGATTCCTTCCTTGCTATCGCTCTCAATAACAATTTGCTTGTTTTCTGATTGCCTGCGCAATAAATTCAATGTCTCCTCGATTGCCATTCCAATATCAACTTTTTGCGGGTACACCACATGTGATTGCATTTGTGCCTTTGCCCATTGAAGTAAATTATCCATTAAGCTGGTTGTATAAGTGAGGTCACTTACTACTGCGGGGATCATTTTTCTTAGTTCCCGCGTCGGAATTTTATTTTGCTGCACTTCCCCGAAAAAATTGCGCATCGCATACATCGGCGCTTTCAGATCATGGGAAATAATACTGAACAATTTATTTTTTAAAGCATTTAACTCTTTTAGCTCCTGTGTTTGATTTTCAAGAATACCGGCATCCTCTTTTATTTTTTCCGATTGTATTTGGATCTGTACATTCTTTTGTCGCAGGTCATAATTCTTGCTCAGAATGCTTAACTGGTAAGTAGTATTTTCATTTTTTATCAGGTATAATCCATAAAAAATAAATACGATCGCCACCCCTTCATTAACGAGATACAGGAAATTATTAATATTTTCTAACTCGTAAAGAAATTGTTTCAATATCACGGATAATACAAAAAAATTGACCATCGAAAAAGCTATTATAAAAAGCATGAAGGCTACATCTTTCAAAAAGAAGACAGCGAGAATTCCGTATAAAATAAAATAGAGATCGATGCCAAGATGCATGCCATTCATGAAAATAAAACTGCACGTAAGGGGATGCAGAATAAAATAAGCAATAAGCGCAGACCGGTGCTTATACTGGCTGTTCAGGTATAACACCAGCATACTAACCAGCAAAGGAAGGCAACTTACTATGCCAACCCAGCCTCCAAATTTATCATTATAAAAGATGCATGTAAAAAGAATGACTATCCCCGAAAGTAATTGGAAAAAGTTCAGTTGATTAAAGATGCCGAGTTTGCGCAACTTATATTCTTCCATTGTCTCCCTGTATCCGACCGTTTTAATTTCACGCATTAAAGAAACCAGGTTTTGCTTCAGGTAAACATTGGGTCTGCTGATCCTGGGAATCTTTAGTTTACTCAGCAGGTGGTGCAGGCTATGTTGGCTTAATTCCATAGGTTTTTATTGGAGGGTGGGTTACGATAAATACAAATTAATAATTTTTTGTAAAGGTTGCTAGCCATCCCTTAATTTATGTTTGAAATAGTAATTATCCATAAGGATATATAGTAAGTTCCCTGCTGAATTTTATATTGAAAATATCAATCCGCAAAAACCAATTCCCCGATTTTGTCAACCTGATATTTTTAGTTTGATATACTGTCCAAAAATTCCTCTTTAGGAAAAGCACTTTTTATTCCTTTGAAAATGTGTCGTTTCAATATTCATACAAAACGCCTCAGTTTTATATATAATTCGTTATCCGGCGATTTCAGTAACTTACAAAAGGTCTTTCCAACCCACCTGCCTGTTACAGGCGGGCTTTTTATGAAGCGTATTTTATCATATTGTCTTTTTCTCTTTTTATTCCCGCATGTTATTGATGCACAAACGGTGATCTCGATGAAGATTGATGGCACCATCAATCCTGCATCGGCAGATTTTATTCACAATGGCATTGAAAAAGCTATCCGTGAAAAAGCTGAATGTATCATCATTCATCTGAATACTCCCGGGGGGTTATTAAAGTCAACAAGAGTGATCGTAAGCGATATGCTGGAATCACCTGTACCTGTAATTGTTTATGTATCGCCGGGAGGAGCACAGGCAGGTTCTGCCGGAGTTTTTATTACGCTGGCTGCTCATATTGCAGCGATGGCACCCGGAACAAACATTGGCGCAGCCCATCCCGTTACACTGCAGAATCAAATGGACAGCACCATGAATGAAAAAGTTACCAATGATGCCGCTGCATTTATAAGATCAATTGCAGAAAAAAGACACCATAATATAGAATGGGCAGAAAATGCAGTACGTAAAAGTTTTGCTTATTCAGAAACAGAAGCCCTCGAAGATTCAGCAATTGACTTAATTGCTAAAAGTGAAACGGAGCTGCTTGCAAAGATCGATGGCAAAGTTATAGAGCTTAGTTCAGGCACTAAAACATTGCATACAGCATCTGCAATTGTAAAAGAACATAAAATGAGTGTGTGGGAAAAAATATTGAATATCATCAGCGATCCCAATATTGCTTATATATTATTCCTCCTTGGAATGTACGGGCTCATGTTTGAGTTATACAATCCGGGTTCCATACTCCCGGGTATTGTTGGTGTCATTGCATTGATACTCGCCTTATATTCGATGCATACTTTACCGATTAACTATGCGGGCCTTGCATTGATCATTTTTGCAGTCATACTGTTCCTGCTCGAAATAAAAATTGCAAGTCATGGCCTGCTTGCGATAGGTGGCGTTATTTCGCTGTTACTGGGTTCTATGATGCTTGTTAAATCCAACTCATCGCTGGAAATGGTAAAAATTTCGAGAGGTGTTATCATTGGAGCAACGATAGTATCTGCACTTTTCTTTTTGTTTGTTGTTGGGTTTGGCCTTAAGGCACAACGTCGTAAAGTAGTAACTGGTATTGAAGGATTAGTGGGAGAGGCTGGTGAAGTAATGGAGACATTGTCACCACTCGGGATAATTAAAGTACACGGAGAAATATGGAATGCGGAATCGCTTACCGGCGCCATTGAAAAAGGAGAAAAAGTAATAATAAAAGAGATGAAAGGCTTGAAACTTTTTGTAGAAAAAATTAATAACAGTTAAAAAAGAAATCATGGAACAGTTCCCCACCGTAGCAGTCGTCATTATTTTATTTGTTGTGATCATCTTATTCAGCGCTATAAAAATATTGCGTGAATATGAACGGGGCGTTATTTTCCGCCTCGGACGTTTGATTGGCGGCGATGGTATTAAGGGCCCGGGGCTCATTCTGCTAATACCTGTTATTGATAAAATGGTTAAAGTAAGTTTGCGTACCGTGGTTTTGGATGTTCCTCCGCAGGATATTATCACATCAGACAATGTTTCTATTAAAGTAAATGCTGTTGTATACTTTCGTGTGGT